>NZ_CAXAVM010000234.1:0-10495 GCF_963972345.1 uncultured Gimesia sp.
GGGCCGTGATGACGGAGATCTGACGAGACGCATCGTACTGGCGGTGCTGGCAATGATCTGGGCGCTGCGACTGAGTGGGTATGTACTCTGGAGAGTTTTGACGATGCCCGAAGATGGCCGTTACCAGACTTTGAAAGAAAAGTGGGGACCCGCAGCACAATCCCGCATGTTCTGGTTCTATCAACTCCAGGCGCTGGGGAGTCTGTTGTTTGCTTTACCGATGTTAATCGCTGCCGGAGGAACGTCGCCTTTTGGTCTGATGGATTTACTGGGGGTTCTGATCTGGCTGATCGCCATTTGTGGTGAGTTGATCGCCGACAGACAGTTGTCGCGCTTTCGCAGCAGTCCGGATCATAAAGGACAGGTCTGTCGAGAAGGGCTCTGGAACTATTCGCGGCATCCCAATTATTTTTTTGAATGGCTGCACTGGTGGGCGTATGTCTGCCTGGCCTTGAGTGCTCCCTGGGGCTGGCTGACGCTGTTTGGGCCGATTCTGATGTTGTATTTCATTCTGAAAGTGACGGGTATTCCTCCGACGGAAGCGCAGGCGATTAAAAGTCGTGGCGCTGCTTATCGGGAATATCAACAGACGACAAGTGCCTTTTTTCCCTGGCCACCCAGAACAAAGCAGGTGACTTCATGAAACATGATCTAATGACCAACGTGGGAATTGAACTGGTAGAGCGGGGCTGGATACCAGATGCGATTATTCGACGTGCCATTAGAAAGTTGTGCACTCAGCGGCTGGTTAACCTCGATCAGGGTGAGCCGGAATCAAACAGGATACAACAGGAGCACTTCCTCGCCGCCAGTCGACAGAGCCCGATTGCCCTGGTGCCGGAAAAAGCCAACGAGCAGCATTATGAAGTTCCCGCTGAATTTTATACACACGTCTTAGGCTGTCATCGCAAGTACAGTTGCTGTTACTGGCCGGAAGGCGTGGAGACATTGGACGAAGCAGAAGCAGCCGCACTGCGAATGACTTGTCAGCATGCCGAGATTGAGGATGGGATGTCCATTCTTGAACTGGGATGTGGCTGGGGCTCATTGACGTTATGGGTGGCGGAAAACTATCCCGCCTCTCGAATTACTGCCGTCTCGAATTCTCGTTCTCAGAAAGAGTTTATTGAACAACAGGCAGCAGTTCGAGGAGTCGCGGACCGAGTCACCGTGATCACCGCCGATATGAATGATTTTAAACCGGAGAATACTTATGATCGTATCGTATCCGTTGAGATGTTTGAGCATATGCGGAATTATGAACGACTCCTGCAGCGGATTTCCGGCTGGTTAAATGAGCAGGGAAAACTGTTGGTACACATTTTTTGCCATCGGGAATTTGCCTATGAATTCAATGATGAAAATGCCGATGACTGGATGGCACGTCATTTCTTTTCCGGGGGGATCATGCCCAGCGATCAGCTCTTGACAGAGTTTTCCGAACAGATGCGTGTGGCAAAACAATGGCGCTGGGAAGGTCGACATTATGCGAAAACAGCCGAAGCATGGCTCTCAAAACTGGATCAGCAGCGCGAGATGATCATCCCGGTTCTGGCTGCGACATATGGAAAAAAGCAGGCAGCACGCTGGCTGATTCGCTGGCGGTTATTCTTTATGGCCGTTGCAGAGTTGTTTGGATATCGCGAGGGGATGGAATGGTATGTATCGCACTATCTGCTGGAACCACAGTCTGCAGAAAAAACAAATAGTGTTTCTGCAGCGAAAGAATATTCCTCATTCTGATTCGACAGAAACCCGTTTTACTGTAGCGCCTTCAGGGCCATTTAAGCCAGGTACAATTGATTGAGAGTCACTATGCAAAAATGTGATGCGCGTTAGAGTGCATCCGAATCCATGAATTCCAATTCTGTCCTGATTCGGGGGATTTCCTCAAGGCAGCGCTGCATTTCCTGCGTCACTTCGTCAATGAGGTTCGCAATTTCTCTCAGATCTGATATCTCTCCCACCTGTTCAATTTCACTGGAGAGCTGTTGGAGCCTGGTGGCACACAGGATACTCGTCGCCCCTTTGAGAGAATGTGCTGCATCAGAAACGCCTCTGACATCAGATTGTTCTGCTGATTTACGGATTTGTGTGACGCGTGCTTCCCCCGATAATTCCAGTTCATCGAGCAGGGAGTTGATTAATTCCAGATTTCCACTGCAGAATTTAGTTAATGCGAGTGTATCAATGCCGGGTTGATGCGTTTCCGCTCCTGGAGGATGGTCTGCTGAATGTGGTTTCGTCTCTACTGCTCGATTCTGCTGCAGAAACTGTTCCATCACCATGCTGATCTGGTCCCTTTGAACTGGCTTACTCAGATATTCATCCATGCCTGCTTCCAGGCAGCGTTCCCGGTCACCTTTGATCGCATTTGCTGTGAGTGCAATGATGGGCAGTTTATTCTTCAGCAGTCCCTGTTTCTCCAGTTCGCGAATCCGTCGCGTTGCTTCCAGACCATCCAGTTCCGGCATCTGGCAATCCATCAATACCAGGTCATAATCATTCTGCAGCACGGCATCAACTGCTTGCTGACCATTCAAAACGGTATCGCATTGGCAACCCAGTTGTTTAATTAGTTCCGTCACGTACAGTTGATTGATTCTGTTATCTTCCGCAAGCAGGACGCGTTTGCCTTGAGAGCAAATCTGCTTTTGTTGATAAGAACCGGAACTGCTTTTGGGTGGTTCATTTATCGGAGTACCCAGCAGTTGGTAAATTGTGTCAAACAATTTGTGGCGATGTACCGGTTTTCTCATAGTGAGTGTGATATGACATTCCTGCAACTCGTCAGGGTCCAATTGCGTATCTGGTGAGCTGGTCAGCAGGATGATCGGTATGTCTGAACGTCTCAGAGCGCGTCCCGTTTCCAGTCCGTTCTGGTCTGGCATTTCAAAGTCAGTCACGATAATGTCAAAAGGCGTGCGCCGGTTACTGGCTCTCTGAATGGCAGCTTTAGCGGCGGACACAGACGAGACCGCAACCGTTTCCAGTCCCCATTCCCGGAGATACTCGATCAGGATTGTGCGGCTGGTCTGATTGTCATCGACAACCAGGGCGCGATTGCCTTCAAGCTGATTCTTTATTTGCGATGGTACCGATCCGGAAGACACTACTTCAAAGGGGATTTCAAACCAGAAGGTGGAACCGACTCCTTCCTGGCTCTCAATTCCGATGGTGCCCCCCATGAGTTCCACCAGGTTTTGTGAGATGACCAACCCAAGTCCTGTGCCCCCGTAATTTCGGGTAGTGGAAGCATCTACCTGTGAAAAGGACTGGAACAGTCGATTCAGTTTGGATTGGGAAATACCGATCCCTGTGTCTGTTACTGAAAAATGAATCCGAATCTGTTCATGCTGGCGTGCAACCGTTCTGGTACGTACAACGACTTCACCCGAGTCGGTAAATTTAATCGCATTCCCGATCAGGTTGACCAGGATCTGCCTTAAGCGGTAGCTGTCACCCTTCAGCATCAACCGCGATTCCGGATCGACAAAGCAGGGGAGTTCCAGATTTTTTTCAGTAGTACGCCACACCATGGTACTGACCGTATCCATCAGCACGTTTTCCAGATCAAAATCATGCAGATCCAGATCCAGTTTCCCCGCCTCGATCTTAGAGAAGTCCAGGATGTCATTAATCAGATTAAGCAGCGACTCACCGCTGTTCCGGCAGGCATCGACAAACTCCTGCTGACGCTGATTTAAATGGGTTCCAGCCAGCAGTTCTGTCATGCCAATGACTCCATTCAGTGGCGTACGCAGTTCGTGGCTCATGTTTGCCAGAAACTCACTCTTGGCCTGACTGGCTTCTTCTGCAGTCTGTTTTGCTGCTTTGAGCTTTTCTTCCGCTTCCTTCTGTGTGGTAGCATCCAGCACAAAGCACAGGCATAAATCTTCATCTTCTTCCAGGCGGGTCATACCCAGTACGACGGGGACCCGTGAGCCATCTTTACGGAAATATTCCTTTTCCAGTGGTTTTACAGAACCGGTTCTGGTGATTTCGTCAATCATCTTCTGATCGCATTCCCGCCATTCGGGGGGAGTCAGTTCTTTACCATTAATCAGTCCGGCTTCCAGATCGTCCGCGGTGTAGCCTAGAATTCTCAGTAGTTCGTGATTGGCCTGTTCGATTGTCCCGTCGAAGTGGCAGGTCATGATTCCCAGAATGTCTGCCTGCAGTAATTTATTAAATTGAACGTTGGCTTTTCTGAGAGCCAGTTCCGAGTGCTTTCTGGCGGTGATATCCACCTGGGTGGCAATGAAGTTCAGCAAAATGTCATCATCATCCAGCACCGGGTCAATTTTCAATTCGATCCAGTATTCCTGTCCGAGTCGATCATAATGGAGAAGCTCCGTGGCAATACTTTCCTTGCGGTCCAGATGTTCTTTGATCACGGCGATTGACTCAGGATCGGAATTCGGTCCCTGGATGATTTCACACAAATTCTTTTCCATGACTTCAGTCAGCGTATAACCGGTCAGGCTGGTAAAGGCATCGTTTACCCATTCAATATGGCCGTGTGCATCGGAAATGATGACAGAGTGCTTGGTTTTACTGGCAACCAGGGAGAGTTTTTTCACCTTTCGATTGTACATCTGCAGCGCTTTTTCGGCTTCCTTGCGCCCCTGGATATTTTCGATGACGAAGATGAAGTATTGGGCCTCTCCCGACTGATGACGGAGGAGAGAGACAGTCATGTTGGTCCAGACGGCGGTACGATCCCTGGTAAGGTAGCGTTTTTCAATTGTGTATGATTCAATCTCTCCGGCAAGCATGCGTTTCATGTTTTCCAGGTCTGCATCCAGTTCATCCGGATGTGACAGTTCATGGATTCGCAGTTTGAGCAGTTCTTCGCTCTGGTAGCCGACAATTTTGCAGAATCCCTGATTGACTCGCAGCCATCGACCATCGGGAGAAACATGAGCAATTCCCATCGCGGCCTGCTCAAAAGTGCTGCGGAAATTCAATTCGCTTTCAGTCAGGGCATTTTCCTGGAGCTGTTTATTCGTGAAATCATGACAGACGCCGATAAACTGTTCCGGAACACCATCCTCTCCAAACACCACACGACCTTGCAACTCGATGTAATGCACGGAACCATGAGCGTGAATGACACGGTACTGTGCGTGATAAGGCTCACCCGATTCAATACACTCATCAAACAGCTTTTTTACATAGTCACGGTCGTCAGGATGCAGACGCTGGCTGAAGTCCTCGAAACAGAGGTCCGTCGCTTCCTGTTCTATACCGAAAATTTCCCTCGTTCGTCGATCCCACAAGAGTGTGTCCGTTTTCAGATTCCATTCCCAGACTCCAATCTGACCTGATTCCAGCGCAAAATCCAGGCGTGCTTTACTCTGCTGCAACTCCCGCGCTAACAGTGCCGTCGAAGGCAGTTTCAGGGCTTCAGGGACCAGGCGGATCAGAACAAATACCGTGATCCAGGAAACGATGGCGGTGCAGGCCTTGATCAATCCGGAGAACCGATAGATGGGCCACCAGAAGATGCCGGCTTCTATTAAATGACCAAAGCCACAAAACAGAATGAAGGCAGCAAACAGCCAGATGATTTTGGGAAATGGCAGATCTTTTCGTTGCAGAAGAAAGTAGAGCAGCACAACGGGAATCGCAAAGTAGGCACCAAAGATGGCAATGTCAGAAATAATATGCAACCAGCCCACATCAGTTGACCACGTACCACAGTACCACCGCTGGGGAAAGCTGCTGGTGTCAAACAGATTGGAAAAAAAGACAGCGGGCCCCTCTGCCTGCAGTTCCGGTTTTGCGGTCTTCTGAGCACAACGACCATCGGGACAACTCTTAATGGCAGCGGAAGGTGCAACTTCTGCGGCCATCAAAGAACCGTAAATCCCGGTCAGGATCAAGCCTGACAGGCACGCAATTCCAATTCGTCTGGCGCGAACTTTCAGTACAATTTTCGAACACATAATCTGATCTCATACAGTGATGAAAGGAGCCAGTGATGCTGCTGTGCCAGGCAGAATCGCTGCGGGCAGATAATCAGATCCCCGTGGGATGCATGAACCGCCTCTGAAACTTAGGTCAGATTTCTATGAAGTTGAGTGAAAAACCGCGGCCTTCACCTGAGTTGCAGGGAGATTCCTCACTGCGTTAAAGATCGTAGAACCGTTATCAAAGTCATGATGAGGAGAATCGGACTCAACAGAAAGCGAATTTCAGCAGGGGTATCCAACCACTGTGTCGAATCGAGAATGAAGCTTCGAAACGGCTATTCCATTTGTTCTGGCGGTGCTTCCGTCGTACGATGATTCATCTGCTTCACCTCTTCAACCAACCGCTGTTGAATCTCCTGGATCTGTTCCTCAAACGATCGCATCAGCGCCCGATCATTTTTGATCTCCGCTTTGATCTGGTCGACTTGCTGTAGTGGCGCAAATGGATCTGACAGGGCTTGATATCGTTTCCGGTGATCCCGGTTCTCTGCCTTGATCAGAGAGGGGAGGGCAGCCAGGTAAACCATCGTCACGACCAGCAGGGCGATCAGGCTGGAACGCCTCAGCAGGCGAACTCCCGCCCGCCAGTTGCTCGGTCGCGAACTGTCATCAGCAGAACCAGGCTGCTGGTCGTTGGGAGAACGTGACCAGCGCAGCAGAGACCAGATGAGAAGAATAGAAAGAGACAGCAGAACGGCGAATCCTTCACCATGTCGGGCCGTCCATTGCGGATAAATCCAGATCCATGTGGGTAGCTGCTTTTGTGATTGTTTAATCCAGGCGGCCAGTGCTTGAGATAGATCTGCATCTGCCACGGAAATCTCTCTGCCGAACCAGGTTTGCAATTCCGTAGGATTCAGGGTGGCCCGTAGGACTTCTGCACCGGTGGGAACGGTGAGCAGAGTGACCAGGAAAACAAGACCGCAGGCAGTCAGCTTTCGACGTGCAGACTGCTCGGAGGAACGTAAAAAACGAATCACAATGAATACTGCAACTCCGTAGATAACCACGAGCAGCAGTGAAACCGGGATGAGCAGCGCCAGGGATGCGTGTATCCAGTTCTGTTCCACGAATGCCAGCAGGGACGTGAATTGAAAATAGAGCAGGACCGGAACCGCCAGGACCAGCAGCAGCGAAATCAACTGCCACCAGGACAGGTTATTTTGCCGGCGGATCAGCCACAGAGAAACCGTCAAAACCAGGATCAGGCTCAGCCAGCAAAGGCCCAGCAGCAAACCGTTCCCTAACTGTTTCGAGAGCACATCAGCCGGGATCACACCCCAGATAAACAGGCTCAGACTCACTCCAGTGAACCAGGCAAACAGGGTTCTCCACCAGCCCGGCCGAGGCGCGGTGTTGTCAGCTGGTTGACCGGTCAAAGAGCCTGCCAGCATCAACAGCAGCGACAGCGGAAGCAGGTAGATGATGAATCGCTGAGAAGGATCTATCAGTACGACAGCGGGGGACACTTCAACAGCAGGCTGCTCATCTTTCTGTTTTTGGTATCGATCCACGGCTTCCCTAAAGATGTTCCGCTGCAACCAGGCCTGTTGCAGGTCTTGCTTGAGTTCTTCTCTTTCCGCGGGTTTGAACGATTCCGGATGTAATTGCAGCACCTTGAATAATTGCCCCAGTCCTGATGTGCGGAAGCTAAATTTGAAGAATGTCTGCTCGTAGAAATTCTGTTTGCCCGTTAATTGCTCTGCGATCCGCAGTTCACGGTCCGCATTCTTGATCACCGTATCATACTTTTGTTGTCGCAGATCGGATTTGCAGGCATAGAGCAACCAGCGAGACAGTTGAGCGACGAAACTGAGAGCTGGGGAAGAGGCATTCCTCTCTTCAGCAGCTTTAATCTGATTTTCCAGGGGCAGCGTTGTCTGTTTTAAGAATGCCAGTGTGGCTGTCCAGGTGATCGTGCCCACATCCAGGATTGGTTTTTTCAATCCTGCCTGCAGCCGTTGCTCAGCCTGTGCGTAGATCTGGGGATTGGTGATTTTCAGAGTCAGTCGATGTTCCTCATCCCACTCCGGTTCAGCTGACTGCTGATAGTACTGCAGCGCCACCAGGTAGTCATAGAGGGCATTTTCCGGATCGTGAGCCGCTCCGTCTTCGAGCACCTGCAGCCAGTCTTCAGGATATGGCTCTCGTTCTGATTTTTCACGGACCGCAAACAGCAGCAATGCGCGTTGTCTCCAGAAGTCGACATCCTCCGGGGCCAGACGCGTGGCGATGGCTGCCTGTTCCAGACACGCAGCGCGGCAGATGGACCGATATTCCGCCTGGGATTGATCGTATGTAAAAACAATTTCCTTAGACCGTTCCTGCAGGTCCTGGTTGGATTTGATATTTCGTTTGAGGAACCCATACTGTGGATTGGACAGCATCCAGGCCGCTCCCAGTGCGACCTGGGGATCGGTCTGTGCCGACGGGATCCGGTTGATCTGATCCAGCCAGTATTCCGCCTGAACAGCGGGCGTTTCCTCTCCAATTGATGTCGGCTGGTCAAACAGTCGCAGTATCTGGACTTTCCAGTCATTCCGGAATGACCGCCAGCCGGCAGGGGAACTGCTGACAACCACAATCAGACGCAGACTGAGTAATACCAGCATCCCCAGCAGTAACAGCTGAGGCCAGTTTGCTTTTAAATGCCTGAAGTTTTCCGTAGTAAGAAGTTTCATGTAATAGTGACAAACGTCAGCAGGCCGAATGCAGATTAAACAGATCTAGAATTTTTTATTTCAGGCCTGTTATTGATCATTGGCAGAAGCTTTAGCGGCTTTCTGATACCGCCACTGCAGTCCCAGCAGTACAAATCCGATGAGTGGAATCAGGAGGTCAGTATAAAAAATCACACCGGCATTTCCGGGGGCAAAGTTGTGTGCTGTGATCATCTGGTAGATGTGGCCGCCCGCAGCGCCCAGCAGGAACATCGACGGCCCCACGACTGCCGCAGCCCGCATGCCGAAACTTCCACGAAATGCCAGAAAACCCACGACGGCATAACCCAGGCTGGCAGTCCCCACCTCGAACTGAAACGGACTCTGCTCCCAGCCAATATACCGGGCCGCGGTCTCGCCGAAAAAAGAATGCATCATGAAGTTATAGAAAAAGGAACAACCAATCGAGAACAGAAGAAAGTAAGCAAACAGCGCTTCGATGATAATCGAGGCGCTCAACGGACGTTTCTGTTTCCAGAGGGAAATGCCAGAAACGAGTAGCCCCAAAACCAGGAAGCTGAGGGTGAAGTTTTCCAGTACGAGTCGGATCATTGTATTCATCAAAGTCCTTAGAATGCGATCATATTAATAATTATGCGATCAGAAATTCAGAGTAGTGTCATAATTTTCAAAAAACAACTAATTTCACTTTGACCCCTGAATTTTATTGATCAAACAGGTTTGAGTGATGCTGTGATGCGTATGATGGGCAAGCGCTTAGCTGTAGAACAGCATTCATACAGTTGCGATGGGATCGTCATTCGTATATTGTTAATTTATCCAGTCGATGTGTCATCTCGTTTGAAATGACTCCCTGTGAATTCCGATGACGGTTTGACGACACGTGTTGTCCCTGAATTCGTGAACTCAAAGCCCTTGTATCCCCTGGCTGATCATCTCCAGGCAGATAATACCGGGCAGATAACCATTGACGTCGAATCGAGAAACGACTCCGTCTGCTTTTAAATAACATATTCATACACAATAATGAAATTCCACAGTTAGACCTTCTGTTATCGACCAGATGTAAACAGCAGTGAATGAATCACGACAAAGTTTAAAGAGAGAAACCGGTTAGAATGACAAATAGTGTAGTCTGTAAGTTTGGTGGCAGCTCCGTAGCAAACGCAGATCAGATCGAAAAAGTGCGACGAATTGTTACAGCCAATTCTCAGCGTCGCTTCGTAGTTGTCTCCGCACCAGGGCGTATCCATAAAAGCGAAGAAAAAATTACAGATCACCTGCTGAATATTGCCTCGAATGGAACACACTTCCAGGAAAAACGTAAGACTGTTACCGCAAGCGACAGCAAGCTGGCAGTGATAGATCGATTTACCAGTATCATCAATGATCTGGAAATTGATGGCAAAAAATTGCTCGAATCGCTCAAACAGGACCTCGAGACGAAGCTGGAGGGCGAACGCCAGATCGCATTTCTGGCATCTCGCGGAGAGCACTACAATGCTCGTGTTATCGCTGCTTATTTTCAAAAACAGGGGATGGAGTCCCGGGTTAGTCTGCCAGAGGATTTCGGTCTCTTGGTGACAGAGAGTTTTCTGGATGCCAAAGTCGAAGAAATTGCCTATGAAAATATCGCGGCCCTGGATGGCACGGAGATGATCACCGTTGTCCCCGGGTTTTATGGCGTGACAGAGAATGGCGAAATCGCTGTCTTCTCGCGTGGCGGTTCCGATCTCACCGGAGGCGAAATCGCGTATGCCATCGATGCAGACAAATACGAAAACTGGACCGACGTAAATGGGGACCTGGACTCGGATCCCGGCATCATCCCCGCCG
>NZ_CAXAVM010000235.1:0-10433 GCF_963972345.1 uncultured Gimesia sp.
AGGGGATCTGCTGACCGACCCACCAGCTTTGTTCCTTGATTTGAATGCTGGCCGGCCGTACTTCTGCGGCATGGATCATCCGGGGTAACACCAGCAACAGGTATATCGTCAGCGTCAAACATAAAGAAACCTTCATTGCTGACCCTCTTCCCGTGCATACTGATAAGCGAATTTGGAACGAAGAAAATCAGCAGGATTCGTCTGCACTCGTCTTAACCAGATTGACTGGATACTCGCATCAGACGAGGCTTGTTCTCCAGCTGTTTCTGTATCCTGTCCGCCGGAGTCCTGCTTCCTGTCATATACAATTTTGTCGGCTCCCTCTCTCTGATCACCCAGGTCTCCCCCTGTTGATTCTTTCATTTTCGCGCGTGCTTCCGCGATGGCACGATTCTCCTCTGCCTCTTTCCACTCAGGTCGAAGTTTGAGTGCCTGGTCATACTGTTCGATGGCAGTCTCATATTTACCGAGCAGCATCCAGGCATTGCCGGCATTAAACTTCGCCTGGGGTGTTGAGGCCCTGGCATATGCCTGCGCCGCTTTTTCGAACTCACCCGCCCGGTACCAGGCCGTTCCCTGCCAGCGTGGATCTTGGAATACTTTCGCAGCTTCCTGGTATTTCTGTTGTTTAAACAGACGCTGCCCCTGCTGGTCCGTCGTTAACCACCAGTTGGTCCATGACAGCGCAAGCAGTGCAATGATCGAGCTTCTCATGTTTCTCCCCTGCCGCTGGTTCGTTCCTCACGTCGGAAAGAGAATGCTACCATCATCGCGAGTAAGGGAACCAGCCAGTATCCGGCTTCTTCCCAGCGCTGGTCTTTTCCAGAGACGCTGATCACCGATTTCCGTTCGGCCGTTTTTGAAATATGTTCCAGATCTTCATCGTCCGGCGTCAGCTTGACCACTGTCGCTTGCAGAGATTCCGCTGCCTGTTGAACGGTCGCATCATCCCTGAGTGAAAGAAACTGGATGGGGTACGCGGCGGTTTTCTTTTGAGCGTTCTTCAATGCAGCTGAATCGGCTATCACACTGTCTGCTATGACCAGCAGGGTTCCACCTGAATTCTGCCCGGAAAGAATCTGGTCTGCTTTCTCGATTGCCAGATCAAGCCGGTCGCCGGGTTCAGGCATAATCTCTGAACTGATTTGTGAAGCCATCTCTGCTACAACGGAGGTGTCCCGCGTAGGTGGTAGCACCAGATGGGCCGAACCAGCATACGCGATCAAACCGATTGGCTGTCCTTTACGGATTTTCACCAGATCGGCAATTTTCAGCCGGGCGCGCTCCAATGCTGAGGGCTGAGGATCGGGCTGGTTCATACTCTTGTCAGCTTTTAGCAGCACCATCAGGGGCGCAGCATCCGCGGCAAACGGGTTGGGTTCCTGTTTCCACGTGGGGCCGGAGCTGGCGATGATGGCAATCATCCAGCCAGCGAGTAACCAGAACGTTGCCTGGTCTCGATGGTTCAAATTTCTGACAATCAGCGCCTGCAATAATTCCGGAGCAACCTGCTCGCGCCAGCCGCGTAATGGTTCCGTATTTCGATACCAGAGCCACCATAATCCTGCAGCGAGTGGGATAAGCAGTAACCAGCCGGGACGGAGGAAATGAAAGTGGGTCCAGAATTCCATCATGACACTACCTCCAGCTGGCCATTCTGCGGATTCACCCTGACTTCCGTCTGTTGAGCTTTTAATGGAATCTTACGGCGGGATCGGTAAACGGTATACGATTTCTCAATCAGGGAAACAAACAGAGCAGCCACGACGAAATAATAATACAGGTCTCGGCGCGGACGATGGCTGATTGTCTTTACCTCCCGGGTTTCGATTTTATCCAGTTCCTGGTAGATCGATTCCAGTTGCCTGCGATCGGCGGCGAAATAATATGAACCCTTTGCCGCTTGGGCGACATCCTTTAATGCCTGTTGGTCGAGCTTATCCTCGCCAGCAGTCGTGGGATCTCCCATGGCAACGGTATAGATGCGAATCTCACGCTGGGCAGCGATCCGGGCTGCTTCCACCGGTGGGACTTGACTTTTCGTGTCATTTCCATCTGTCAGGGCAATGATTGTTTTCGCAGGCACCTGGCTGTCCTGAAAGAGATTCACTCCCAGTCCGATCGCATCGCCGAACGCGGTCTGCGGTCCGGCCATTCCCACATCACATTCGTCAAGCAGCGTTCGGGTGAGTGACAAATCGGTCGAAAAGGGAGCCTGGAGATAGGGTGCCGAGCCAAAGACAACCAGACCCACACGGTCTCCCTTGCGTCGAACCAGAAAATCCCCCAGAACTTCTTTCACCGCTTCCAGCCTGGTAATCGCCTGGCCTGCAGGGTTCATAAAGTCTTTCTGGTCCATTGAACTGGAGAGGTCCACCAGCAGCAGCAGGTCACGGACAGGAATCTCTTTAACGACCGGAGGCTCAATCCACTGCGGGCGTGCCAGCGCGCACAGAACCAGTAGCCAGATGAGCGCGGGCAGCATCAGTTTCCACGTCTTCCTGACAGTCGCCGGAACTGCTCCCTGCTGCTGCATCACTGCCGACAGACGTGCGCCAAAAGGAACACGTACAGCGATTCCTCCTGTTTGTCGGGCGGGGAAAAAAACTCTCACCAGCCAGGGAAGTGGCAGCAAGGCAAAGATCCAGGGATACGAAAAGGCAAACATAAGGGCTAACCGATCAGCGTTGTTTCGCAGGTTGGGTATCACACAGCGGGTTTTGGTGATGTCGTCTGATCCATTGGGCAGCATACGCTTTGAGCTCTTTTATATCGCAGTCAGATTCCGTTGAATCGTAGACGCCAGCCGACAGTTGTTGACGAATCTGGTCCGGCATACTGACAGGTGCCCGGTCTATCAGCCATTCGGTCCAGCTCGAACCTGTTTTTGCTGCTATTTCGGATCGAGGGGCAACCGCAAGCGCCGTACGCCTTAAAAGTTCAGAGACCGCTGGAATCGAACAAGCCTGTTGCAGTTCGACCAGCGCGATTCGGCGATAATGATTAGATCTCCAATGCTGCCAGTAACAACAGCCCAGGTACAGAATCGCGCAGAGCAGAACCACCAGGACCACATACCAGCCAGGTGCCCAAGGCCACCAGGAGATCGGTTCGGGGACGATAATATCGTGCATCCGATCAAGGTCTGTTGCGTCATTTTTCATTTTGCTGTCGTCCGATGCCCCAGCAGCGAAAGAACCTGCTTACCTGCCGAAACCGATGTGGAAATCGGCATGACGGGAACTTTCAAGTTGCGAAATATTTTCTGCCATTCATCGACACGGTCCTGGAACGCCTGTCGGAACTGACTTTGAAACAGGCCGCCTTCCGGAATCTCCCATATTGACCCTCTATCGACGGCCACCATGCCGGGGGCACCGCAAAGTGAAGCTCCCAGTGGATCATAGACGGCTGCGACCAGCATGTCGTTGCGCGCGGCAATGAGAGTCGAGAGCCTGCGCGTTTCCGCATCAGCGCCATCCAGATCACTGATCAAGACCACCAGGCAATCATGTTTCGCCACGTGTAACGCTTTTTCCAAGGCATCGTTTAAAGTAGTTGTGCCTGCTGCTGGCTGGTCTGACGCCAGTTGCTGATTCATTTTGACGATCTCATGAAACAGCCTTAACACGCGCGTTCGGCTGCGATGCGGTCTGATTTCTACCACTTCGTTTTCATTAAAGACGATGCCCCCCACCCGATCTCCGGCTTCCAGCGAGCGCCAGGCACCTAATGCAGCCAGTTCCGCTGCCACCACTGACTTGAATGCCCGGCGCGAGCCGAAAAACATCGAAGAACGCTGATCCACGACAATTATAACCGGGCGTTCACGCTCTTCACTATAAGACCGCACGTGTGTTGAGCGGAGTCGTGCTGTTGCTTTCCAGTCGATGGTCCGGACGTCGTCTCCCGGGTGATAATGCCGCAGTTCTTCAAAAGTCAATCCCCGCCCCCGCAAACGGGATGCGTGGCGTCCCGACAATAATGAGGAAACCGGTTGCCGGGGCAGCAATGAAAATCCCCGTGCTTCGGCTTTCATCAATATCATTTCTTTGAGTGAGATGGAGACGCTCATTGGCTGTCCTCAGATGGCGACGACCATTTTCAGAAGTTCTTCGATGACATCCGTTCGCGAGATACCCTCTGCTTCTGCTTCGTATGTTAAATGAACCCGGTGTGCCAGACATGCGGGAGCGACTGCGCGAATATTATCCGGCGAGACAAAATCCTGATGATTCAGCCAGGCATGTGCGCGGGCCGCCGCGTCCAGGGCAAGCGTCCCCCGGGGACTGGCACCCAGACGAATCCAATGGGAGAGTTTCCCCTCGAAGCGATCCGGATGTCGGGTAGCCAGAACCAGATCCACAATATATTGTTCAGCAGCTGCGGCGACCTGGATATCAAAGATCTGCTTGCGGGCTGCGAAGATTGCTTCCTGAGGTACAGGAGTCGGTAACTGCTGGCCTTGCGAGGCTTTTTCTTTTCGAACCAGTCGCAGAATGGCAAGTTCATTCTCACTGACAGGATAGTCTACATTGACATACAGCAGAAACCGGTCCATCTGCGCTTCCGGCAGAGGATACGTTCCCTCCTGTTCAATCGGGTTCTGCGTCGCCAGTACGAGAAACAGATCAGGCAGTCGATGTGTCTCCCCCGCCACCGTGACCTGACGCTCTTCCATCGCCTCCAGCAGAGATGACTGCACTTTCGCCGGTGCCCGGTTGATTTCATCAGCCAGAATCAGATTTCCGAAAACAGGACCCGGCTGAAACTCAAACGTCGCGTTCTGCTCGCGGTAGATTTCTGAACCTGTCACATCAGAAGGTAACAGGTCCGGAGTAAACTGGATGCGACTGAAGCTGCTTTCGATCAATCCGGATAGCGTTTTGATAGAGCGCGTTTTGGCAGTTCCAGGCAGACCCTCAAGTAATACATGTCCATCTGCCAGCAGCGCAATCAACAATCGTTCGACCACCGTCTGCTGTCCCAGGATCGCCTGATTCATGGCTTCAGAAATCTGCAGAATCGATTCACGCGGATCCATGCACGTTCCTTTTATCAGTGTCTGGCAACTTCAGGAGCATTGCCTGTCAAAGAGATCAAAGCGGAGCGCCTGTTAAAAGTCGCTCCGCTTTGAACGAAATACTTCAGTCAGTCAGGCAAGGTTTATTGTGCCCCGCCAGTCCCTTCCTGCAGTTTTTTCATCACATCATCCAGATTGAAACTGGATGGTTTCTGACGGGGAGGAAACTCTTTGAACGTTTCCAGGAAATTCCCCGCGTATTGCTGAGCAGGAACCAGCAGGAATGCGTGGTCCAGCATCCAGTCATAATAGGTATTGGATGTGATGTCTGCCTGTTCGTAAGGATCTGCCCTCAGGTCAAACATTTTTGGGAGTCTGAGTGGTGTAAAAGGCTCTGCCCAGACTTTGAGTGTTCCCCTCGCACGCTGTTCCAGAAAGACCAGTTTCCAGTTTTCGAATCTTAAACCCACCAGTTGTCCATCGTCATTAAAGTAGAAGAACGAATTGCGTGGGGACTCTTTCTCCTGACCGGTCAGATAAGGCAGAATGTTATACCCATCCAGGTGAACTTTAAACTGTTTCTCACCCGCGGTATGCCCTTTGAGCAGTTTGCCTTTGATGTCTTTCTCACCCGCGGCTGCCAGTAGAGTAGGTAACCAGTCGAGGCCACTGACGATTTCATTTGAAACAGTACCTGCTTTGATTTTTCCCGGCCAGCGAATCGCACAAGGCACGCGGAACGCACCTTCCCAGTTGGAATTTTTCTCATTGCGGAAGGGGCTCAGGCCAGCATCGGGCCAGGAATTTTTATGCGGACCGTTATCAGTTGTGTAAATCACAATCGTATTATCGGCAATTCCCAGTTCATCGAGTTTCTTTAATAGTGTTCCGACCTGCTTGTCATGCTCAATCATTCCGTCTGCGTATTCTGTGCGCGCCGTGAGGCCTGGTTTGTCACGATGCTCTTCCCGGACATGGGTTCGAAAATGCATGCGGGTGGCATTCCACCAGCAGAAGAATGGTTTTTCCGCTTTTGTCTGGCGTTCAATGAAATCGATGGCGGCAGCCGAAGTTTCGTCATCGACTGTCTCCATTCGTTTTTTCGTCAACGGGCCAGTATCTTCAATTTTGCCGTCGGCGCTTGATTTAATCACACCACGAGGCCCGAATTTCTTCCGGAATTCTGGATCACTGGGGTAATTGCGGTTTTCCGGTTCTTCTTCCGCATTCAGATGGTAAAGGTTACCCAGGAACTCATCGAAACCATGATTGGTCGGCAGGAATTCATCCTTGTCTCCCAGGTGATTTTTGCCAAACTGCCCGGTACTGTATCCCAGTGGCTTAAGAAGTTCTGCGATCGTGGGATCTTCTGCCCGTAATCCCAGATCAGCTCCGGGAAGTCCCACCTTGGAAAGTCCAGTTCGATAAGTACATTGACCAGTCAGAAATGTGGAACGACCTGCAGTACAGCTCTGTTCCGCGTAATAGTCAGTGAATATCACACCTTCCCGGGCAACCCGGTCAATGTTCGGCGTGCGGTAGCCCACCAGCCCCATTGAATAGGACGAGACATTCGTCTGCCCGATGTCGTCACCAAATATAACGAGAATATTCGGTTTGTTACTACTTGAGCTGTTCTGTTGCGCAAACGACTGTGTCACCAGTGTGGCACAGACCAGGAGCGCGACAGCCCCAGACAGAGATAATCTTTTCATAGCGGCTGCTCCCTGACAGGATTTTGAAATGACAATGTCTCAAGCGAGGGTTCAGTCAACTGAATACGAAAATCAGTTTGTTTGACAGGCCCGGAAACTGAACTGCAAAGTGACACTTATTCATCGATACTACCCAAAACGATTTCTGTTAGCCAGTGAAAAAATGATGAAATCGATTCGGAATGATTGCCTTAATCTTCTTGTTGATTTTAGGAAATAGAGACAGCTTTTTATGCAACTGTTGCTGCAAAACAACAGAGTGTGAATCAGACTTCCAGATATTTTGGTCTAATAATCTTGTGGGAGATACAAGGTGTTCTGCCTGACATCATGATTCATTAGGTTTGCTCATTAATTACCGGTCCTGCGAGAAGCTTTTCCTGAGCCTGAAATCGCGGGTGACCTACCGTTCCTCCGGATGCAAGATTTTAGACAGCGAGGTTACTTTGATCAGTCTCCTGAAGCAGAAAATTTATGAAAAGGATTTTGCACTCATCGTGACAGAACCCATTATCTCTGTCCTGTAAAATGAGATAGCGCTGCTTGCCGACATTCTGAATCGGGGTTTTCAAGACGACGTTTCTGTGATACAAATTGCGCTCTCATTTCTTCGCCTTTCTCCGAAATCTATTGCACCTCTCACCTCTCCCATTCATCATGCAATTGATCTCAATCAATATTGGTACCTTTCTGTTCGCGATTGCTGCAGTTGTCACCAGCGTCGCAGCCAGGGACATTCCCTCTTCAATTCCGCCTGCGCCAGCTGCTCAGGGAGAAGCGGATCGGTTTCCTGATTCTGAGACAGAAGGACCCGGCAGAGTCCGGTTTATCTTTGATGAGAATGCAGACCTGGATTCTTATGAGAGTCCAGAGTCACGGTCTGAAAATGGGATTGTCACTCCGTTGACGATGTCTACCGGATCCGAAGAAGTGAATCCGGAACTGTTGGCGAATCCTTATTTTACTGATGCGAGAAAATTCAATGTGGGTCTGGATCTGTATTCTGCTCCTTCTTTTTCGGACGGTTTGATCATCTTTGGTAAAGATGCCGCGATGAAAATCGGCGGTCTGGTGAAAGCCGACTTCATCTATGATTTCGATCCGATTGACTCGACAGACTCTTTTGTGACATCCAGCATTCCAATCGGGGCGCCCCATCGGACCAATGCCCGGTTTCATGCCCGGCAGTCGCGGATGAGCTTTGATACACGGTGGCTTACCAACGACCGGCTGATTCGCGTGTATGTGGAGGGAGATTTTTTCAGTGACGGAAATCGTTTTCGTTTACGACATGCTTTTGGTGAATCGGGGTCGCTCCTGGTCGGACAGACGTGGACCACTTTTGCCGATGTGGCAGCTGCCCCGGCGACTCTGGATTTTGAAGGTTCCGTTTCCAGCGTCAACCGACGACAGGCGCAAGCCCGCTGGACACAAAATATCTTTAATGAAAATACCACCTTCGCGGTATCGGTGGAGGATACGAATTTTATCATTGAGCCCCCGATGGGTATCACGGGAGAGCCACGTAATCCCTCACCCGATTTTGTGACCCGACTGCGATATGAAAACGATTGTGCCCAATATCAGATTGCCGGTCTGTACCGGGTCGTGGGCTTTCAACCGACCGGTCAGTCAGTGGTCACGGCGTTTGCCTGGGGTTTCAACATGACGGGAGTGCGGTTGATCACAGAGCGCACCAAAGTTTATTCGCAGATTGTTTTCGGCGAGGGAATCGGCAGTTATCGTTCTCTGCCGGATGCAGCCCCTACAGCGGCAAATCAGGCTGGTCTGCTCCCCATGTTTGGCTGGATGGTCGGTTTAACTCACGACTGGAATGATTCACTCAGTTCCAACTTTACCTATGCCGAAAACAGCCTTGATACCACGGCATTTCAATCTCCGACCGATGTGAAACAGATCACTTACCTGGCTGCCAACCTGATCTGGAGTCCCATGAATAATGTCAAAATCGGAGTCGAATATCTCTACGGAACAAAAGATAATGTAGGAGGTGACTCAGGTGATGCCCATCGATTACAGACTTCCTTCATCTTTGACCTGCCCTGATCCCGGGAACAGGTGGAAAGTCACTTTCAGTCCGGAAAGCTGATCTTCCTAGCGCCATTCGCATACGCAGAAATCCAAGCCGGTTGGGATCAAGAGGTAAACCGTAACGAAACACCCAAGCCCATCTGACTTTTTTGAACCGTTATAAGTCGATGACAGCTCTCAAGCCGACCAGCAGGGCGGTGTCTACTGTCTGGCGGGCCGGACGGAGTACCTGCATGTCGGCGGTGAGATGAAACCATTTTGTGACTTCGATATTGTAGAACAGTTCCACGCCGTATCCATCCCCCACGCCTCCCAGAATGTTATTGATGAAGGGAGCCAGTCGGTCACTGGTGGCGGAATAATACCAGCCTACCCCGAAGGTATCTGCTTCGCGGCTGGAGATCGGGCTGTTTCCCCCGACACCAAAGCTGAGGAACCATTCAATCGGGTTCGTATCTGCGTCCGCAATACCGGCACGACCAAAGACACCCCAGCCGCGCGAGGGATCACAGGGGTCCACAAAAAGATATTGATCGAAGTTCCAGTACAATGACCAGGAATCCGTTTTGCGATCGATGGGAATATCAGGCAGAACGATAAACGGATCCTGTTCAAGAGCCGCATAATCTCGACTGCTCCAGCTGGCACCAAACAGGAAATGTCCAGGTCGGCCAAAAAGATTTGTGGGAAGTCGCAGTTCCGGGATGACGGAGGCACCGTTGGCAAACAGTTCCTCAAAGCCACTGGTGCGGGAGGTATCGGTGGAGTTGATCACGGTGAAGGTAAAGATCGGCTCACCATCCCGCAGAATCAGGAAGCCGGTTCCCAGCGAAGAGTAAACAATGGTACGCAGGCCAATGGGAGTGGCAACAAAAGCGGCGTTCGAGAATTGTGTTTTACCACGACCGTGTGCGAATGCATTCATGTCACCATCGAGTGTATCCAGTTTACCGGCGAAAACCCCGAACGATTCGGAAAACATCTGGGTAAACAGAACATTAGTCAGATAGAGCTGATCACTGTCGGCGACCGGGAGATCAGTCAGTACGTTGGCCGGGATGATTGCCCCTGTGGCACTGTTAATACTTTCGCCGAAACGGTGCTCTGCGCGAAGCTTCACAAACAATCCCTGCGGGCCGCCGAGCTTGCCCGAATCGATATTCATTACGTAGTCGCCGTGCCCGGCGTAGCGGAATTCCTGCTCAGCGCCTCCTGCTGCAACCCCCATATAAAACTGGGCGACGTCGGCATCGAATGTGATACCTTGTTCCGCCAGACAGGGACGTCGTTGAAACAGGTTTTCCGTCAGAGTGGTTTGAGTCCAGAAGTCAGGTTCACTCCATTCGCAGCTGGTGCACGCCTCTTGATCGCTGAGGTCTGCTGACTGGGACTCTTCGATCAGCGACTCCGGTAACGCATCGTTGGCGAATGTGCTGCGAGCGGAAATGACTAGACTGGCAATGCAAAGGGAATACCCGACCGATCTGAGAATCGGACGAATTTGCAAATTGTGGCGACGTTTCATCAAGCCTGTGAGCATAGCAAATCTCGAAAAGCATCCTGAAAAATAAGCAGGTCCTTTCGGTACTTTTCGTCGTGTTTCTCCCTCGACACGATGAATTTTCCATTCAATCCGAATAATC
>NZ_CAXAVM010000236.1:0-10311 GCF_963972345.1 uncultured Gimesia sp.
TGAGCCCGAATGCAATTCGGGCCGAGCGCAGCGAGCAGGAGGTCGCAGCTACCACATTCCTTCCAGAACCAGGCTTCCCCTACTCACTTCGCACGGCCGGACAAGCCGGCCATGGCACCCGGCAACCTCTTATCCTAATTGCAATGTCTCCTGCAAAATCAGACGGCGCGTGCCACAGTTCGGCTTGCCCGACAGTGCTTTGAGTCACCTCCCAATTCAGAGAAAAAGGGTGAGCCCGAATACAATTCGGGCCGAGCGCAGCGAGCAGGAGGTCGCAGCTACCGCGTTCCTCCCAGAACCAGGCTTCCCCTACTCACTTCGCACGACCGGACAAGCCGGCCATGCCACCCGGAAACCTCATATCTTAATGGCAATGTCTCCTGCAAAATCAGACGTGCGTGTGCCATCTGTCGGCTTGCCCGACAGTGCTGGTGCAAACGTCCCCTTTCATATTTCACAATGAATTATAAAAGAAGTCCCCCACCCCCCCGCAGATGAAAATCCCGAACCACTAAACACAGATCCCGGGTAGCCCCGGATGCAATCCGGGGTTGTCGCAGACAACAGGAAACTGTCAGGGCAAGCACACAATCCAGAACAACAAATCCCACCCGTTCAACGTAGGGGCCGTCCCATGTGTCGGCCCGCCTGGCGAGTCTCAACCCGGCATCGCGAACAATGGGAACAGATGAAACATCCCCATCAGAATTTTCGACCACGAAAAACCCGAAACCAGCCATAAGAAAATGGGTAAGCCCGGATGCAATCCGGGGTTGTCGCCGACAACAGGAAACCGTCAGGGCAAGCACACAATCCAGAACAATAAATCCCACCCGTTCAACGTAGGGGCCGTCCCATGTGTCGGCTCGCCTGGCGAGGTTTTTTGGTTCTTGGACCGTTATTCATGTTAATTCAATTTTTGCCCCACACGCAGGCGGTTTCCGTCCGGGTCGGTAAGTGATACTTCACGGCACCATGGCTGCTCTGTGACCGCAACCCCAAACTCTTCAGCGATTGCATCCACGTCGTCCACATAAAAGTAAACGAGGGAATGCGGAGTTGCATCCCCCTTGTGTTCAGATAGATGAAGCAGGATGTCTCCACGCCTCAAGAATGCGTAGATGGGAAGGTTCGGAGCGAATTGATGTTCCCCTTCAAGATCAAAGCCGAGGCGTTCATACCATTTGGCGGTGACACGGGCATCAGTGACGCGAAAGATGGGAACCAGTTGCTCAGACATGAAGATGTCCTCTATATAAAATTGTGCTTCACTTTCGCGGAGGTCGTAAAACCGTCACTTCTGCTGGTGATTAAAATATACCATGGGTTAAGCTTACTTTTCATTTCATAAACGCTAACTTCAAAACGAAAAAATAGAACTCTCAGCGCGATTAAAATTTGATTCTAAATTAGCAATTAAGTGAATGCTGCGGATGCGCGGTCCGCCGATATACCGTAGATGATAACTCGCGTAGACGGCCAATGCGAAATGAAACCCCACCCCCTCATTTTGACTTCTGACTTCAAACCACTGAATCTCCCTGTCCGGAATTATCATCAAACCCATGCAGTTCAACTGGTGTCCATTTTCCAGAGAGTCGCTGACTCTCAAAATGCATGTCGATTACATCAGCATCTTCTTGATCAATTCCATAACCTTTAAAATGATTGGCATCGGGAAGATATTGATCATATTTCATTAATTATCTGGTGCTAACCGGTTTCTGGTTCCTGGAATATTATTATTGGACATGTTTCTCACGGAGCAGGTCACGGTTCGACTTTCATCAGCTTACCATAAATTGAGTGAAACGTAATCCAGCCATTGATCCGACCGATGTTATTGCCGATCTGGAACCGTTTACCCTGGATGGCCTTGATCAGATGCAGATATTCGTTTCCGTTCACTTTACAGAGGACGATATCACCTTTTTCCAGATCTGCTTCGTCGACCGGAACCACGGTGCAGAGCTGCCCCGATTCAATCTTGCCTTTCATTGAATTTCCCCGCGGACGGAAAGAAACGGTTTCGCCTGCTTTCAGACATTCAATGTAATGGGTTGCCCAGCCGATGGTGGTCGTCCTTTAATCTAAGCGATGATCCAGATTCTGTTTCATAAAAAACTCTTCAGCGTCCCACCGCAAACTTCTGTATCCGATGATTATAGGCATCGACAACGTACAGATTCCCCTGGCTGTCGAACGCCATGCCGTGCGGGGCGTAGAACTGACCGGGGTCGTCACCCTGTTCCATGCCGAAGCCGCGGAGATATTTTCCTGCTGTTGAGAACTGCTGCACGCGGCCGCTGACGGCAGAGATCCAGAGACGATCCCGGGAATCGATGCAGACCGCGATCGGTCCGGTGAGACTTTTTACCGGCTTGCCGCCAAAACCGCTGAAATAACCTCCCAGACCACCTGGTGCGTCCGCAGCTGTCCCCCAGTGCTGGAGCAGTTTTCCTTCTGCCGTAAACTTCTGGATCCGGCAGTTCGCCCCTTCGGTCGTCCAGAGATTCCCCTCTGAATCGAAGGCCAGAAACTGTGGACCGCCCACACGCGAGTTGGGCGTCGCTTTGCCTCCGAACTCGCCTGGCTGGTTGCCATATTTACCCCACTCAAACAGGAACTGGCCCGTGGGATCAAACACCTGCACCCGGTGATTGGTCTGATCGGCGACATAGATATTTCCGTTTGCCGCGACGGCAATTCCTCCCGGGCAGTTGAATTCTCCCGGTCCTTTCCCCGGCTGACCCCATTGGCGAATGAGCTTTCCCTGGGGGGAATAGATCGAAATCTGATCGGCGATTTTATGTTTGCTCGATCCCGATGCCAGGGTGTGGGAAAGAACCAGATTACCCTGTTTGTCGAGCGCGATCCCTCCCGGATTGGGCAGTACCGGAAAGTGGGCCCGCAGTTTTCCTTCGAGGTCAAATTTCTGCACACGGTGATTCAAGTGATCGGTCACGAAAATTTCATCGGTGGTGTTGATTACAATGTCGATCGGAAAATGCAGTTCGCCGGGCTCGTCACCCTGCTGTCCCCAGGTTTTCAGGAACCGGATCGTCGGAGTTTCTTCTTCAGCAGCCACGAGGGGAAGTGTGCTGTGGGCCATCAGCAGGCACAGGCAACAGAGCAGACCGTGTTTCAGCATTGTCTTTTCCAATGAGCAAAACAAATCAGTTTACTTTCTACGGGAGAGAGGTCTGGGACTCAAACGATCATACCCGAGTGAGTTGGTTCGAGCAAAGAGATTCGGAGGCAAGTGGAATTCCTGCTAAAAAACAGTGCCGTGCAGTCAACCGGCAGGATAGAATGGAGACAGACCTGAATTGTTTCTCTGAAAGTAATGAGAATGTCGAAAGACGAATCTGCCTCGAAAATAGAACCGGAGTTTTCCCGCCGCGGTGCATTAGGCGCGGCGGTTATCAGCACATTGGCCGCGCTGCGCAACTGGTGGCGTGGTACTCCACTGCAGGCGGGCTTACTTGCGCCTCCGGAATTTGTCACTCCACAGACACAAGCGGCCATCGAACGCGGCTTGAAATGGCTCGCATCCCGGCAGGTGACAGATGGCGGGTTCGGCAGCAGCGGTTCATATGCGCGGAATGTCGGCGTCTGCGCATTGGCGGGGACGGCGTTTCTGGCACACCGCGGCATGACCGGCTCGTATCGGCGTTCCATTCAGGAATGCATTCGTTATCTGCTGGGCCGATCACAGGAGAACGGGTTCATCGTCGAAGCAGACGTTCGCACGCATGCGCCGTTATATGGTCATGGCTACGCGACGATGTTCCTGGGGCAGGTCTTCGGCGAGTCGTTTGATCCGCGCGTTCGTGAAGCGTTGAAAGCAGCCACTCAACTGATTTTGAATCTACAGAACGAGCAGGGGGGCTGGAGTTATACTTCCGATCCCAAAGACGCGGATGTATCGATCACCACCTGCCAGATGCTGGCACTCTTTTCAGCGCGTCAGGCCGGCGTTGGTGTGCCGCGGGAAGCGATCGAGCGGAGTGTCGATTTTCTCAAACAGGCTCAGAACGAGGATGGCGGATTCCGTTATCGTCTGGACGATCCTCCCGAATCGCTGTTTCCCCGTTCGGCGGCCGCGGTGGTGGCACTCACCTGTGCCGGCCTGGAACGGGACCCTACAGTACAGCACGGGCGCGAATATCTGCAGCAGCCACATCCCCCGCTGGAACTCTCGCCGGGACAACTGGCGGAGTACCATTTCTATGGGCGATTCTACGCGACGCACGCCGCCTGGCAGGCGGGCAAACCGGAATGGGATCGCTGGTATCCAATGGTCCGCGACGAACTTTTATCACAACAGTCAACCAGAGGTGACTGGCACGATGCGAATATTGGTGATGAATACGCGACGGCAATGGCGTTGATTGTGCTGCAGTTTCCTTATGGCAATGTGCCTTTGCTGGCGATGCGCTGAATACTTATTTTCAGATTATTCAGCAGGAAATGTATCAAGAACGAAATAAATTCGTTTCATTGCGCATCTGAAAAGATGTGGATATTTCTCGAAAAAACAGCGAACCGTTTCTATTGAAGCGCCTCTTAGTTAACAGTCAGTTCATCTGACAGACACGTTGGCTTAATTTTAATCACATTTAAAAAACGGAATTATATCTTCCATGATTTCTTATCTGTTGACAATCAGTTTAAGTACCAAACCCGCAGGCAATCTCGAGGCCGGCCTCCCGGCTGAGGATACGCTCGCGCTGAATTTGCGCTGTTGACATCTGGTTGATCTTTAGAATTCTGAAATCACCCGGTGTCATCAGGCAGCGGGTTTTTTTGCGTCTCCATCAAACGGTGGATAAAAGGTGTCAGGAACCTTAATTATAAGGTTCCTGACACCTTTTATCCCCCGATCCAGGTACGTACTGAAACAAGGCCCGTTCGACTTCGGGTGAGGTCACCGGTTTCTCAAGCCGGGCAGGTCGGGTTCGACTCCCACACGGGTCATTAAAACATTTAAGGAGCTTCAATTATGGTTACATTATTTTGTTCTAAACGCACGCCCCCCACTTCCATTCGGGGTCGTGGTGTAACGGTTGCATTACTGGCTTTTAACCAGTCAGGTGGGGGTTCGATTCCCTCCGGCCCTATTTTTATTGTGAGATCAAACGCACCGGTCGTCTAACCTGGTAAGACGTCGCCTTTGTAACGCGGTCATGTGGGTTCAAATCCCACCTGGTGCTCTTGCAAAATTAAATCAAATGAAACTGATTCGCGCCCATGATGTAGCGGCAGCCTGCTGTCTTGCCATGGCGGAAGTGCGGGTTCGACTCCCGCTGGGCGCTCTTTTTAAACAGGGTGTGGGGAAGTCTGGTCTAAACCGCGTGCCTTGGAAGCACGAGATCGCTGGTTCAAATCCAGTCACCCTGACTATGCCAAATACGGGAAGATGTAAGAGAAAAATAATAATGCGGTGGTACTCGTGCTGGTACGGGTGGGCGACTGTTAATCGTCTTGACGCAGGTTCGATTCCTGCCACCGCAGCTTGATGGAAGTCATCGTCTTCCATTTCAAAACAGACGCCTCTGGTGTAACGGCAGCATGACCGGCTCCAACCCGGTCGATCGGGGTTCAAATCCCTGGGGGCGTGCTTGAGAATAAAAGGTGTCAGAGAATAAAAGGTGTCAGGAACCTTATATTTAAGGTTCCTGACACCTTTTATTCTCACGTCCTCGTGGAGCAGTTCGGAGTGCTCGTCTGCCTGTCACGCAGAAGGTCGTGGGTTCAAATCCCATCGGGGACGCTTAACGTCAGACACGGTATGCAAACTGGTAAAGCAACGAAACTTAAAATTTCGTGATTGTCTGCGGGTTCGACTCCCGCCCGTGTCACTGTCAGAATTCAATAAACAGAAAATAAAAACACGCGTTGGCTGGGCATTGGCGAGCCCCGGTGGCTGTAACCCACCCGCTTAATAGCTGTGGCGGTTCAACTCCGTCCCGACGCATTATATATCAACATGAAATAAAAGGTGTCAGGAACCTTAAATATAAGGTTCCTGACACCTTTTATTAAAATCAACATGGCCAAGTGGCGAAACTGGTAGACGCGCGACTCTCAGAAAGTCGTTCCCTCAGGGATTGCGAGTTCGAATCTCGCCTTGGCTACTTTTTACTGACGCAGAGGGGCAGGTGCCCGGCCGACTCTCATAAGGTTGGTGCACCCGGTTCGATTCCGGGCTCTGCTATTGATTCGACGGTTTATTATTTTAAGGGCTGGCATGTACCTTGGGGGCGACTGACTCTTGCAAAGTCGGTGTGTTGGGTTCGATTCCCATCCGGTCCACTTTATGCATAGAACACAGAATCATATTCTGTATAACAGGAGTAATAATGCGATCAACAAGAGATCTGGATCTGGGAAAACTGAACAGCGCGACAAAGTACCCTTCAATCCCCACGTACCATGCACTGGGGGAACGGGGGGCGCTGCTGGCAGAACATGTCAACTTTGATGGACAGACACTGATTGTGACAGAAAAAGTGGATGGCACCAACAGCCGGATCATTCTGATGCCGGATGGATGCTACCTGATCGGCAGCCGTGAAGAACTGCTGTATGCGCGGGGCGACTTGATTCACAATCCCGCGCTGGGCATCGTAGATACGCTCAAACAGACCGCTGAACGGATTGTTGACGGTGTGTTTACACCCGCTGATGTCATCACAGTCGTCTATCTGGAAACATATGGTGGTAAAACAACCGCGGCTGCGAAACAGTACACGAGCCAGCGCGAGTTTGGCTATCGTGTGTTCGACGTGAGCCGCATCGCGTTGGAGCATCTGGACGCCAGTCGTGAAGCGATCGCTGCCTGGCGCGAGAATGGCGGGCAGTCATTTCTGCGGGAACAGGAATTGATCGAACTGATCGATTCACTGCAACTGGAGTTGACGCCCCGACTTGAAATCCGGAAGACGCTGCCAGCGACGATTGTAGAAACGCATGCGTGGCTGGAGTCCATGATTCCCACGACGCTGGTTGCCCTGGACGATTCTGCTGGCGGCAGACCTGAAGGTCTGGTAGTGCGTACTGCAGACCGCAGTCGGATCGCTAAGATTCGCTACGAAGATTACCAGCGTCATCAGAAACGGGCGGCTGGTAAAAAGTAGTAGGCAAAGAAAACTCCCCTTCCGACGGGAGACTGTCGGGAGGGAAGTTTCTATTTTTAAGTCTGCTCACGATCAGGAAGCATTCAACGCTGCTCGCACTCCTGTAGAATAGGCGGGGTCAATCTGCTCGAAGTGTTTGAGCTGGCGTTCTACAATTTCTTCGGGCACGCCCTGCATGGCGGCGGCGATGTTGGAGAACAGCCGGGCTTTCTGTCCGTCGTCGAACAGGTTAAACAGCGCGCGAGGCTGTGAGTAATCGTCATTACCTTCCCGATGATCGTAGCGGGCGGCGTCTCCGGATATTTTCAACGGTGGTTCGGCGACATCCGGTTTCTCTACGGGGCCGTTGAAGGAGTTCGGTTCGTAGTAGGCGTCCACGGGGCAGCCGTTTGATTTGAAGTGCATCGCGCCGTCTTTGTGATAGTGATGCACGGGGCACTTTGGTTCGTTTACCGGCAGTGCTTCGTAGTGGGTACCAATCCGGTGCCGGTGGGCGTCGGCATAGGCGAAGACGCGGGCCTGCAGCATTTTATCGGGTGAAAAACCGATGCCGGGTACTTTATTCGAAGGGGAGAAGGCCGCCTGTTCGATTTCCGCAAAGTAGTTTTCCGGATTGCGATTCAGTTCCATTGTCCCTACGTCAATTAAGGGGTAATCGCCGTGCGGCCAGACTTTGGTCAGGTCAAATGGGTTGTAGGGCGTGAGGTCGGCATCCGTTTCCGGCATGATCTGAACCTGCATCTTCCATCGGGGAAACTCCCCTTTTTCAATCGCATAGAACAGATCCTCCTGAGTGCTCTCGCGAGTTTTTCCCACGACCTGTTCTGCTTCCGCATTGGTCCAGTGCTTGTGACCCTGCTGAGTTTTGAAGTGGAACTTTACCCAGAACCGTTCATTATTGTGGTTGATGAGACTGTAAGTGTGACTGCCGTAACCGTTCATGTTACGAACGCCCACCGGTAGACCCCGGTCAGAAAACAGGATGGTCACCTGGTGCAGTGATTCAGGGGAGAGGGACCAGAAATCCCACATGGCGGTGGGAGAACGCAGGTTGGTTTTGGGATGACGTTTCTGAGTGTGGATGAAATCGGGGAATTTGTAGGCATCGCGGACGAAGAAGACCGGCGTATTGTTGCCGACCAGATCCCAGTTGCCTTCTTCGGTATAAAATTTGAGGGCGAAGCCGCGCACATCGCGTTCGGCATCGGCGGCTCCTGCTTCGCCGGCGACTGTGGAGAAGCGGGCGATCATCTCCGTTCTGGTGCCTGGCTGCAGCACTTTGGCTTTCGTATATTTACTGATGTCGTTCTCGATCGTCAGTGTCCCATGCGCGCCCCAGCCTTTGGCATGCACGACCCGCTCTGCAATCCGCTCCCGATTCTGGTGCGCCAGTTTTTCAATTAACTGGTAATCCTGCATCAGCAGCGGTCCACGCGGTCCGGCAGTGATGGAATTCTGATTGTCGGGAACGGGGGCGCCGCCGGTTGTTGTCAGTGTGGGCTTTTCGGTCATTGAATCTGTTCCTTGTGGCTGGACTATGTCCAGTTTTACTGTAGCGTCTTCCGGGCCATTTCGACCAGGTATAATAGATTGAAAGACGCTATGGTTAAATGTGATGCGCTCTATCGGAGGCTACATCAGTTTCAGTCGCAGTCATTCGAGTGATGTGAGTAAATTCGCGCTTCGCTGTTCTGTTTAAGACTATAGGAATCTGTCGACAGGATGTCTAATGCAATCATTGGATAGCAGTCATACCTCGGGTGCATGGTGATGAATTTAACTTTGTGAGCACTGGGTCTGTGAATACTCGTGAAGTCGTTTCCGGAATTCGCGCAACAGTCGACTCTGAA
Organism: uncultured Gimesia sp.; assembly: GCF_963972345.1. Lineage (NCBI taxonomy): Bacteria > Pseudomonadati > Planctomycetota > Planctomycetia > Planctomycetales > Planctomycetaceae > Gimesia > uncultured Gimesia sp. Next base: position 8,993 of record NZ_CAXAVM010000236.1, read on the forward strand.
AACGATAGGGATTCCAGACCACAGCGATTTTTCGAGTGGGACTTTTGCCGCTGATCGAGCGATAGACGCGACGGTCTGTCTTGTCGAGTCGTCGCGCCATCTCGGGAATCATGGAAATTCCATGTGAGAGAGAAACCAGTTCCTGGACCATCGCCAGTTGACTGGTCTGCTCTACCGCGACAGGGTGGAACGAGCGTTGACGGCAGAAAGAAACAATATTGTCGGACAGGCAGTGTGCTTCATCCAGCAGGACGAAGGGATAGGTTTTGATATCGTTCAGGCGGATTTGAGGTTTATCCACCAGTGGGTGGTCAGGTGGCAGAACCAGGAACAACTCTTCCTCGAACAGTTCTTCTACATCCAGGTATTTGGCCGGAACCGGTAAAGCGATAATTGCGAGATCAATTTCACCCTGGGTACAACGTTTGATTAAATGGTCGGTGGTATCCTCCTGAACGATCAGCGAGGCTTTGGGAAACTCCGCAGAAAACTGTCGTAACAAATCAGGTAGAAAAAAAGGAGCAATCGTCGGGATGGCACCCACGCGAATCTGACCACTTTGACCATCGTCTGAAATTTCTGCCTTGGTGTCGGCAATCAGCGTGAGAACCTGCTGGGCACGGGACTGGAGCAGCTTGCCTGCTTCGGTTAAGGCGACCGAACGGGTTTTTCGTTCAAAAACCGGTTGTCCCAGTTCTTCTTCCAGTTTCTGGATGGAACGGCTGAGAGCCGGTTGTGAGATCATCAGTTCTTCAGCGGCCCGGGTGAAATTTCCCCGTTCGGCAACTCGTAAAAAATAGCGTAACTGATCGACTTCCATTAAGTTCTGTCCCAAATTGTCGATGTAGTAAAGGTATTCAGCGTCTCTGTTTCATGCGGTAAAGGTATAAACTAACGGTTAAGGACTGTGGATTGCTATTGCGAACCGGTCTCGGACTCCGATTTTTTACAAATCATTGGTAAAACCGGATTTAAAGGTTTGTCAAAGCGAATCTGCATGCGAAAATAAAAGAGCACGGACCGCAGATATCGAAATATCTAAATCCTTGAATGTTTCAGGGGCGTGATTTACGATACCTCTGCTGAGGTCCGTGAAATTTACTTCTGATGGAGTGCTGTATGGCGACCCTGTTCAAACACTTGAGTTTGATGCTACTGATCTGTGCCTGTGTGCTTCGCGCAGGAATCGCTGCGGAAGAAGTAAAACCGGAAACTTTAACCTACGAAGAGCACATTCGACCGATTTTCCGTGCGCATTGTTTTGACTGTCACGGTGCCACCGAGGAGATGAAGGGGGGCCTGGATTTGCGCCTGGTCCG
>NZ_CAXAVM010000237.1:0-10291 GCF_963972345.1 uncultured Gimesia sp.
CGATGAACAGGTGGGCTTTGTTGTTCTGAATTGTGTGATTGCCCTGACAGTTTCCTGTTCGCTGCGCTCGGCCCGAATTGCATCCGGGGCTAGCCTTTCTTTCTCGATAATTAGCCGTACGGCGTTAGCCGCGGTTTTTTGCGAACTGGGAAAATACGAGGTTAATCTGGGGTGATCTATGATGAATATCGATGACACCTTTTTGATCCTACTTTTGATCATTCAGGGGTTCGGAATTTTCATCTGCGGGGGGTGGGGCGTTTCTTTTATAATTTGTTGTGAAACGTGGATGGGGACGTTAATACCAGCACTGTCGGGCAAGCCGAACAGTGGCACACGCTCGTCTGATATTTTAGGAAACATTGCACTAAAAATAGAGGTTTCCGGGTGGCATGGCCGGCTTGTCCGGCCGTGTCGAATGGGTGGGGAAGCCCGGTTCTGGATTGTACGTGGTAGCTGCGACCTCCTGCTCGCTGCGCTCGGCCCGAATTGCATTCGGGCTCACCCTTGATTTATGTGCGGGGGCTGGTTTTTCGGGCACTGTCGGGCAAGCCGACAGATGGGACCCGGACGGGGGAGCGGACATTGAAATATTGTTGTTTTTGCTTGGTTCATTCTGGTGTTCGATCTGTGGTTTGTGGTCAGTGGTTTCGTTGCATGTTGGGTTATTCATGGTGGGTTATTTTGTGGAAAGTCATGGGGGTGTCAAGGGGGATGAACAAGCTCATGTGGCGAAACGGGTTGAGAAAGGACCGACCTGCTGCGATGTCGGGGCGGTGCCGGGGCGAAGCTTTGCGATGTGCGGCGACCCGCAGGCTACCATTACGAACCGGTGTCGTTTCAGGCAGTGCAAATCGGGAAAAAACAGCCTCATTTATAGTGAAGATCAGGAACAGGTGGCTTGTGTTTCAGTGCTCTGTAAACTGGTCACGCGCGCGACTCAGAATAGCGCTTATCGCCAGCGGCGCGGCGGCGTCAAGGGGAGTTTGAGCAGTTGCGGTGACCGGTTTTTCAGTAGTGCAGGTTCAGCAGGTGCTGAAATCGACAGCAAGCCGTCAACCTTATTGGTTGAACTGATTGATCAAGGAGTAAGGCGCAGCAGAGGGGATCTGGCGTTGATGACACATCAATGTCGGCTTGATGATGTCGGGTTGATGGGCCGGTTGTTTGATTCACAAGGAGGGGGTTTCGACGTACTGGCTTGGTTTGTAGAGCGTCCGCGTGAGACGAAAGCCGATGGAGCGGTAGAGGTTGATGGCTGGTTCGTTGTCGGCGGTGACTTCGAGATAGGCCCGTTTGACTTTGGCAGCCTGGAAACCGATCAGGCATTTGGTGACCAGTGCCCTGCCCAGCCCTAAGCCACGGTGTTCGGGGGTGATGCCGACGTTCTGGATCGCGCCCATGATGCGGCTGGGAACGATGGCCTGGATGGTGCCACAGTCGACGGCGTCTTCATTGCCGGTTCCGTCCCAGGTAATCAGCCAGGTGCCTGTGGAGAGGAAGTTGCGTTGACGCGAGATATCCTGCATCAGCTTGCGGCAGCCATCAAAATCGCCCAGGCAGGGAAACACGCGGGCATCCAGTTCAGAGCGGAAGCTGTGGTACTTGGCGACAGCGTGACGATCGACGGTGGTCAGCTCCCAGGGACACCAGCGATAACCTTCGGGGAGCGTGGTGTCTTCCAGTCGCGCGTGGGCCAGCTCGATTTCCATTCGAAATCTACGAAAGTACGTTTCGGTAAAGTCCATGATTGTCTCGCAGAATACGAGGAGCCGAACAGAAAAAAGAGCAATAAATTATTTGAATATCTAATTTTACCATTCTCTATACTACTGTCAATCTGGGGACGCCGATTGAAGACGAAAGCTGCTATTTTCTTACCCGAACAGGTGCATCATGTCTGATGTGACTGATTGATCCGGTATGCCTGATCTACCCAAAATGCAGATTAGGTCTGATTCCCGCGGAAAACTCTCGAAATGCTTTTAAATCGGTCCGCTTTCGCTCAAGTTGTCTGAAAATCCCGGCGCAGAGATTGTGAGGGATCTCGAACTGACAGCAAGTCCCTTAGTTGAAAAAACATCCGAAACTCCTAGAATGATTCATAAGCGTTTGAGTACATGTTTCCTGCTGAACATGGTTTTTTTCCCCGCCATTATTCCTTCCCTGTTTGGAGTGAGTCTCATAGTGACCGACAACAGTAACCTTGACGAATTGGTAAAACAGAACCAGGAAGCACTCGATGCTCATACCCGCGAGCACGTTCAGTGGCACTTCAATCCGGAAACCGGTTCTCCTTACTGGCTGGAGAAAGCCAAATCGTTCGACTTCAATCCGCTGACCGATGTCAACTGCTTTGAAGATCTGAACAAGTTCCCGCTGTTCGAAGATGACGAACTGCGCGGCGGTCCCCTGGATCGCTGGATTCCCAAAGCACTGCTGGGAAAACCGACCTACGTCTTCGAGACCGGCGGGACGACCGGCATTCCCAAGTCGCGCGTGGTGATTGACGACTTCCGCATCGACTACGAAAACTTCAGCGATACCCTGCCCGATGAATCGTTCCCTAAAGGCTCGAACTGGCTGATGCTGGGGCCTTCCGGTCCACGTCGGTTGCGGCTGGCCGTGGAACATATGGCGCAGTACCGCGGCGGGATTTCCTTCTGTGTCGACCTCGATCCCCGCTGGGTCGTCAAGCTGATCAAAAAAGGCAAGATCGACGAAGTCAAAGAATACAGTGCCCACGTGATTGACCAGGCAATGGCGATCCTGGGGGCCGGTCATAATATCAAATGTATGTTTACCACACCCAAGCTGCTGGAAGCACTGGCCATGCGGCTGATGGATGAAGGTTCGAGCATTGAAGAAGCCGGCATTACCGGTATCTTCTGTGGCGGAACCGAATTCACGCAGCAGTGGTATCGCTTTGCCCGTGAGGAACTGCTGGGTGAGAACGTTTACATTACCCCGACCTACGGCAATACGCTGATGGGGCTGGCCTGTGGTAAGCCGTTCGATCCAGCTGACGATTACAAAATTACGTACTACGCCCCGCAGCCTCGTGCTGCAATTCGTGTCGTTGATTTCGATGACCATACCAAGGTTGTGCCTTATGGCGAAACCGGTCGCGTGAAACTGTTCACAATGACCAAAGAGCTGTTTATTCCCGGCTTCCTCGAACGGGATGAAGGCGAACGCGAAAAGCCACATTCCAAGTATCCCTGGGATGGTGTGAGCGGCGTGCGTCCGTTCCACAAGATTGCCTCATCGACGACGGTGGGCGTTTATTAAACCGATTGTGCTCAGCGAATTTGTGGGTCGGCCTGGTTTTCTGACGTTCGATTCGTATGTGCTGTGCTGCCAGATCTGATCTCACTGCCTGGATGCGGGATCATTTGCTTGATTCGCATTATCTATAAAAAGGAAAACTGCCGTGCTGGAAATACCTGTAATTCGCTGGGGAAAACCTTACGAAAGTTTCGATCAACAGGAAGTCGTTCATTTTGAAACCGGCGAGCCGTTAGCCAAAGTGCACCAGGCCAATGCGGGCCTGGTGAAGATGGACATGCGGAAAGCACAGCGGGCCCGCGATCTGCTGCGGGAAATTCCGATTTCAAAACTGCTGGAGATCTGCAAAAAAGCCGCTGAACTTTACATGACAGCAGAACTGCCGCTGGGCAACGGCACACAGACTCCCGAAGAGTTCTGCCGGATTCAGTCCGCCAGTACCGGAATGCCCGAATGGATGTGTGCCGGCAATATGAAGAAGGTTGCGTTCGTGCTGGAGCACATGGACGAGATTCTGGATTCACTGACGCGCGGCCTGCCCCTGGATATTCTGACACGGGGATACGGCAAAGAAGAACGGGGCGTGATGATGAGCTACCAGGCCAATTCGCCGGTACTCGGGCTGGTTCTGCCTTCCAACTCTCCCGGCGTGCATACGCTCTGGATGCCGATTCTGCCGATGCAGATTGGCCTGGTGCTGAAGCCGGGCTCTTCAGAACCGTGGACACCTTATCGTATGACCGAAGCGTTCTGCCAGGCGGGCATTCCCCGTGAATGTATTTCGGTGTACCCCGGTCCTCACGATGTGGGTTCGACAGTCACCGAACTCTGTCAGCGGGTGATGCTGTTCGGCGGGCAGCAGACCATTGATAAATATAAAGGCAATCCCAACGTGCAGGCGCACGGTCCCGGTTTCAGTAAGATTCTGCTGGGCGATGATGTGGTGGACCGCTGGGAAGATTACCTCGATCTGATGGTCGACAGTATCTTTCAGAACGGCGGACGCAGCTGCATTAACGCGTCCGGCGTCTGGGCATCACGTCACACCGAAGCCATCGCGGATGCGATTGCCAAACGTATTGGACCTGTGGGACCGACTTCGATGACAGACCCGGAAGCACCACTGGCTGCTTTCACGATGACCGGTGCCGCCAAAGCCATGCACACGCAGATTGAAGAAGGTTTGAAAGAGCCGGGCGTGACAGAAGTGACGGCAAAGTACCGTGACGGCGAACGCCTGATCGAATTGGAACGCTGCGATTACCTGCGTCCCACCATCGTGCATTGTGCCAGCACCGACCCTGCCCTGGCGAATACCGAATACATGTTCCCGATGGCATCGGTCGTGCAGTGCGAGCAGAAAGACATGCTGAAGAAAATCGGGCCGACGCTGGTCTGCACCGCGATCACCGAAGATCCGCAGTGGTCACAGCAACTGCTCGATGCGACCAATATTGATCGCCTGAATATCGGAGCGGTCAAAACGAATGCCTTGAACTGGCTGCAGCCTCACGAAGGAAACATCGTAGAGTTTCTGTTCCGGGCCCGGGCATTCCAGAATGAAAGCCCGGCGGCTCACTGAGTCGTTGGCGTTTCGGCTGTCTGAGCGTCAGGCGGTCTGCACGATTGCGGGCCGCGACAGATCACGGACCTGGCTGGCCAGTCCTTCGGGGGATTCGGCCAGCATCCAGTCAATAATGCGCCAGTCAGACCAGCGGGGATCCGGGTCATTGGAGCGCCCGCTGATAAAGCCCAGATGTCCCCCGTACTCAGTGAGATACAGGGTGACTTTTTCATGATGGACCAGCTCGTCCACGGCCTGCTGATAAGTGGAAGCGGGAACCAGCGGATCATCCTTGGCAGTGATAATCAGGGTGGGGATATTAATATGTTCCAGCACTTCAGCCGGGCTGCAGCGTGTGTAGTAATCTTCGGCTGAATCAAAACCGGCCAGGGGCGCCGTGAACTGATCATCAAATTCCAGCAGACTTTTGGGATAATTCGCCCCGGAAATCTTATCGGTATGTTCATTGAACCGATGCGATTTGCGCACGTGTTTGATCAGGTTCGTGACGAAGTGCCTCTGGTAGCGACCGAACAGGGGTTTGCCGAAAACTCTCACACTTTCCGACAGTTGCAATGGGGGATTGAGCACGATGGCCCGATCGACCAGATCAGAAGCTTCGGCATGCCGTCCCAGGTAGTTGAGGGAGATGGTGCCTCCCAGTGAAAACCCCGCAATTCCAATCAGGGAACGCGGACACATGTGTTCGATGCGTTCCAGCGCGATTTTCAGATCGAGGAAACTGCCGGCATGGTAGGGAGATTTGGCCAGGCCTGTCCCTGCTCCACAGCCTCGCAGGTCCATGCGGAAGACCCGGACTCCTTTGTTATTCAGCTTATGTGCCAGGCGGATCATGTAAGAACTGCGGTGGCAGCCAGAAAGTCCGTGTAACAGAATCACCACCCGGTCGCCGGGTCGCCAGCTGCCCGGACAGTCATCGTGCAGGATCAGCAGATCATTATCAGGCAGTCGACAGCTGTGCTGTTCTGCCTGATAGGGTGATTTGACCCGCGAATGAAACTGGCCGACAATCGTCTGCAGGTGAGGATTTCGATAAAGCCGATGTGGAACAAACGGCGGAAAAACCAGATCACTCTTCATTAAGTTCTGTCCTGTCGAACGTTCTCGCAACTGATTTAGACAAATGCTGCTGTGGTGGGCTTTATTGTCAGATCGGGAACGTGAGCACGTGGAGGGAGCTGACAAATCATTTTCACTGCAGCGGCAACATCTTCCGGCTGCAGAATTTTAGCACGATGTTCTTTGCTGACGGGAACCGGCCGCTCGTCCAGGATGGGAGTTTCTACTTCCCCCGGGTAGATCGTGGAAATCCGGACTCCGCGATCTTTCTCTTCCTGTGCGACAGTGGTTCCCAACGCTGCCATCGCAAACTTCGAGGCATTATAGGCAACTCCGCCCAGCAGGCCAGCCCGAATTCCCGATACGGAACAGATATTAATGATCAGTCCATCCTGTCGTTCCCGCATTTGAGGCAGAACTGCCTGCATGCAGTTGAATGCACCGGTCGCGTTGACCGTCATCAGTTTATCCCAGTCTTCCCCCGAAACCACTTCCATGGAACGTTCTCGACAGTTAATGCCTGCACAATGCACGAGGATATCGATGTGCCCCAGTTTTTCATTTGCCCAGTCAAAAAATGTGGTGACACTTTCGCGGTCTGCAACATCAATGGTGTGGAAACCGATTTTACCTTCCGCCTGTGCAGAAACCGCTTCCAGGGGGGACTGCCGTCTGCCACCCACAACCACACTGGCACCGGCCTGGGCCAGGCTTAAGGCACAGGCTTCTCCAATTCCAGTCCCTCCGCCGGTCACAACGATATTTTTATTTTCTAATCCGGGCATGTTTGAAGTTCTCTATCTGATTCTGATGTCTGTGGAAATTTAATGTCTGTGGAAAGCAGGTCGAAAGCAGCGAAGTTGATTCCCCTCTGCTCTCCCAATATTACGTAATCCGGGGGGAAATTGAAATGATGTACTGGAAGGAAACGAAGACGAAATCAGACTTCTTCCGCGGGGGACTGTCCGGGTTTGCGCCGCGGTGGCGCGAAGTAAAATGTGAGTAGAACTATTAGGCCAAACAATGAATAACAGGCTGTGAATACCCAGGGTTCAACAGTCCCTTCATCGATAAAGAGCACTTCATGTATCCAGTTCGCGATAAAATCGCCCTGGTAGCTTACCTGCCCGGCCTGTTTCCGTAACCATTTTTCCAGTGTGGTCAGGGGGCAGACGATGCCGGCCACGGATTCGAGCACGACGAATAAGATCGAAGCCAGATGAATCACACGAAATTTGAAATTGCGGATCCAGTCCCAGCCGGCAAACGCACCTGCTGTGATCAGAATCTGCCCCAGTAACACAAACATCACAAAGGCAAAATGGAGCACCACTGTGAAATCAGCTGTGAGGCGATACAGAAACTGGGTGTCGTGAAAATCCATGGGAGCGCCTGTTTTGGAGCATCGTCAAAATTATGATCTGCGATGTGAAGCGGGATCTGTTACAGTTTAAGAGACGCTCAAAGTACGATATATTCCCCGGAAGATTTGAAAATATAAAAAATCCGAGCCGAAAAATGGTTGCGGGAAAAATGAAACCAGGGACAGATTTTTCGTTTTTTCGCTTGAGGAATGCGGAAATCTCCGGTTTATTATGCAGCGCAGGTTTGTGCATACGCGACTGATTTGTTATTCGATATACTGGTAGCAGAGAAAACGAAACGTGGGCATTAATTGTGAATATCAGCAGATCAATTGAAGGAACTGACGATGTCATCCAGCAGGCATCAACAACTTGACGAAGAAGCGAAAAATCCGGTTTCTGCCTCGGAGGTGCCGCCGCGCTCCGGTAGCCGGTCTGCCCAGCAGTTGATGCGTAAGGTACGTCGAGGTCGGCTGCGTCTGCCGATTACTTTGAGCGTCGTACTCATGGTGTTGAACGTCGCATTGATGGTATTCTGGATTATTCTGGCGGCCCAGATTTACTGGTGGACCGCTTTGGCGTTCGGGACGGTCGTGTTTGTTCTGATTCTGGTCGGGTTGTCGCTGTATCTGGTTCTGACGATCAAAGAAGTACGACTCAGTCAGCGGCAGTCTGATTTCATTGACAGTGTCACCCATGAACTGAAAACGCCGATCGCCACACTGCGTCTGTACCTGGAGACGCTGCAGATGCGCACGCTGGCAGAAGAACAGCGCAGCGAATTTTACGCAACGATGAAAATTGAGCTGGAACGGCTCGATCACCTGATTTCCCAGCTGCTGGAAGTCAAACGCCTGGACGCGCTGGGCATGGAGAGCGACCCGGAAGATATTCTGCTGGAACCGCTGATTCGTCATTGTGCGCGTGTCGAATGTACCAGGCGACAGGTGGAAGTCGAACAGATCTTTGAGTTTGATATCGAACCGGCGGTACTCCATACACGCCGTATTTTACTGGAAATGATCTTTCGCAATGTCATTGACAATGCCATCAAATATGGCGGGGCCGAACCCCGGATTCTGATTCAGGTCAGGGTCAGTAAAGCCGGTCGTGTGATTACCCGTGTGATGGATAATGGCGAAGGCGTTGATCCCGAAATCCGAAAGGATATTTTTAAGATTTTCTATCGTGGAGAAAGTGAACTGGAGCGACGGAAAACAGGAACCGGGCTGGGACTGTATATCGTACGGACCCTGGTGCATCTGCTGGGAGGAAAAGTCACAGTGCACGATCGACTGGATCAGCCCGGCAGTGTGTTTGCCATCGATTTGCCAGGGAGAGCAGAAACATGAAGTTACTGGTTGTCGAAGACGAAAAAGCACTCGCGCAGGGATTGAAATTCAATTTTGAACAGGAAGGATATACGGTCTTGACGGCCGAGGACGGACCAACTGCGCTGAACTATTTTCAAGAGTGTTATGAGACTGATAAAGCAAGTATTGACCTGGTTGTGCTGGACCTGATGCTGCCGGGAATGAGCGGATATGAGATTGCAAAAGAGATCCGCCGGATTGATGAAGTGGTACCAATCCTGGTACTCAGTGCCCGCGAACTGAGCGAAGATAAAGCATACGCTTTTGACTGTGGTACAGATCAATACATGACCAAGCCGTTTGCCCTGCCCGAACTACTGAGCCGCGTTAAGAATCTGCTCAAACGCAAAAGCCTGGTGAAACAGGCCCTGCCGCAAACCAGTCAACTGACTGCCGTCTACGAATTCGGAAATGTCATCGTCGACTTTGAATCGTTCGAAATTGAAGTCGACGGCGAACGCAAAAGTCTGACCAATCTGGAGCTGCGATTGCTCAAATATTTTATCGAGCATGCAGGCATGGTGCTGACCCGCAACCAGATTCTGGAAGATGTCTGGGGCGAACAGTCCGCCTTTGTGACCACACGCACCATCGACAACTTTGTGCTGCGACTGCGTAAGCTGGTCGAAAGCAATCCGGCTGAACCTGTACACATCGTCTCGGTGCGGGGTGCCGGGTATCGCTTCATGCCTGAGGAAGCCGCTGAGTGAAACATGTGCACGTGCGTCACGTTTTCTGCACTCTTTTTTGTCAGAAACCCTTGGAAAATCATATTTTTTGTCATTTTGACACAACTTTGACAATTATATGACGTTTACCTGACAACGGATTCCGACCTCATTGATAGAATTCGGCAGAAGTAAGGAGGTCGGTGAAACCTGATTTCCTGCGAATGTAAAAATCAGGCACCTGTTAAATAGACGAGGACAACAATGTCGAGTGTCATTCTGGAAGATCCTGCTGAAGAGCAAACGGCTGCGGTATCCCAACCCCGAAAATCAAAAAAACGCGAAGAGCGGGAACAGATTCTCGCCAAATTTCATAAAGAGAACTTGAACTGGGGCAATGTTGACTGGGTCGTCCTGATCTGGATGGCTGGCATTCACATTGGTGCGGTTGCTGCACTCTTCTTTATCTCCTGGCAGGCAATTGTTGCCTGTCTGGTTCTGCACTGGGCCACCGCCAGTATCGGCATCTGCCTGGGCTACCATCGTTATCTCTCGCACAAATCATTCAAGCTGAGAGCCCCTGCCGAATTCTTTGTTCTGCTGTGTGGTGTCCTGTCTGGAGAAGGTTCCCCCCTGACCTGGGCTGCCACTCATCGACTGCATCACCAGAAATCAGACAAGCACGGCGATCCTCACTCCCCGTTTGAAGGGTCGTGGTGGGCACACCTGCTGTGGCTGTTCGTCTATCGTGATAAAGAACTCAATGATAAATTCGCCGATCACTACATCCCCGACTTTAAAAATCGACCCCTGATTCAGTTCTTCGAAAAGACCTACCCCTTGTGGCTGATTGGTTCCGGCTTTGCCATGTACGGCATCGGTTACGCCATGGGCGGTAACTACATGGGCTGGTCGATGCTGCTCTGGGGACTGTGTGCCCGGATGGCCTTTGTT
>NZ_CAXAVM010000238.1:0-10284 GCF_963972345.1 uncultured Gimesia sp.
CGCACCACCGGCGACCCCATCCTTTACGTCTCCAACCCCAAAGGCATCAACCGCGATGTCCGCCGCCGCAGCCTGGATGCGCTTAAATCGCTGAATGAATTCGAACTCAAACAGTTCGGCAATCCCGAAACCCTCACCCGCATCAACCAGTACGAACTCGCGTTCCGCATGCAGATGTCGGTTCCCGAAGCCGTCGACCTCGCCAGCGAAACCAAGGAAACCCACGAACTGTATGGCACCACCGGCGCCGCCCCTTCGTTTGCCAACAACTGTCTGCTCGCCCGTCGCATGGTCGAACGCGGCGTTCGCTTCATCCAGCTCTTCGACTACGGCTGGGACATGCACGGCACCAGCGCCGGCAACGACCTGATCACCGCCGTCCCCAACAAGGCCAAAGACATCGACCGCCCCCTGTACGCGTTGATCTCCGATCTCAAACAGCGGGGACTGCTCGATGAAACGCTGGTCGTCTGGAGTGGCGAGTTCGGCAGAACCTCCATGAACGAAGAACGCAACGGCTCCAAGTTCCTCGGACGCGATCATCACCCCCACTGCTACACCATCTGGATGGCCGGCGGAGGCATCAAGAAAGGCTTCACCTACGGACAGACCGACGAACTCGGTTACTTCATCGCCGAAAACAAAGCCAGCGTCCGCGATCTGCAGTCCACCATCCTGCACCTCACCGGCTTCGAAGCCCGCAAATTCAAATTCCCCTACCAGGGACTCGACCAGCGCCTCATCGGCCCCGCCGACGAAGACCACCTGCTCACAGACATCCTCGCCTGATACTGAATGAATAGGACCTGACATACCGTGACCCCTCCCTGGGTTCACCTGATTTCCTGTTGCTGTATAAAGTGAGTCGCTACTGAAAAGATTCCTCTTGACGCCTGCCCGCCGTTTGCCATCATTTTCGCTTAAATGTGTGTCGCGCGCGTGGTCCAGTATTTTTTCAGTTGATCAGGCCGAACCACTGCGAAAAGCGGCACTATAAAAGTCCCTTGTTTCTGCACAATTCCGATAAAAACTGCTCAAACATTCTCTGTGGGTCGACACACACCGCCCCGATATCGCAACACACCGCCCCGGCATCGCCTCACAACGGTGCCATATCAGCACGTATCGCCACAGCAATTGTCGCATAAGCTCTTGACCTGCCCATGCCCTTCGAGAAAATCCACCCACTGGCACAACATTTTTTTCCGTCTCCCTCAAAGATTCAAAGCAAGGTTTCATTTCCATCAAGACCTTCCATTCAGTACAGGATCATTCAATAACAGAAACTGGAGCGAATCACGTTTACCATAACGTTTCTTAATTCGAATTGTTGCTACCTGTGTGGGACAACCGGAGCTGATACCCTTCGGCTAATCAGTCATTAGACTGTGTCCAGTTTTACTGTAGCGTCTCCAGGGTCATTTGAACCGAGTATAATAGATTGAGAGACGCTATGGTTAAATGTGATGCACTCTAGAAAATCAGCCGCACGGCGTTAGCCGCGGTTAACACCGATATCGGGAAAGCTGACATAAAGTGAATCATAAATCAGAAGTTCAATTCAAAAGCAGGGACTGTCCCATGTGTCAGCCCGCAGAACCAGCAATGAATCCCCATTCAACAACAAAGAATTCAACCGGCCTCGCTCCGCCATCGATCTGCCAGCAATCAGCCCCCCGTGTGGCACTGTTGGCTCGCCAACAGTGATCGAGCAACCAGCCCCCACCAGCAATAAAATGGCTAACGCCGAATAAAATTCGACCCGAGCATCGCGAGCAGGAAACGGACAGCAAAATCACCCCTGAGCCAAAACCATCGCCGACAAGCTGCAATCTGCCCCAGGCAGAAAAATAACCGACCCATCATACAGAACGGCACCACCCACGCGAGGTGAAGATCGGGAAGTACAACAGCTTCAAATCTGAAGCTTGCCGTATATATCTCTATATCTCAAATAGTGAGATGTCACTTTCCTGCAATAATCCAATACTGAAACACAAGCCACATGTATACATATACACTCTCACTTGTCTGGCACTTTCTAGATTTTTGAAATACAAAATCAAGATAATGAATATCAAACAGATGAGATTTGGATTAATTTAATTCGTTACGAAACATCTAAGATGGATAAAATATTAAGCAGCAAGAATTATTCTTGCATTAAGTGCCACGATTATGACAATAATAGATATTGTACATTCAAACACTTCAAGCAATTAAATTTGAAAGCCGACCTAATATTATATATTGGTGCACTAAATTTATTCTGAAATTAATGAAAACCCAAAATGGCAACTGCTGAGCAAATAAAATCATTAGTACGCAGCCACACTGAAGGAGATGACCAGCGTTTCCATTCAGTGATCATGCAGATTGCAGCACATGCTGCTAAAGCTGGCAAAAGTAACTTAGCTCATGAACTTCGTGATCTCGTAGATGATGCTAAACGTGAACGAGAACGAATCTCTATCCGTCCCGTTCCATTAGCTCGCCCTAAAGGAGAACTTGCAGGGCTTGCAACAGCCTCTTATCCAAAGCTTCGATTAGCCGATATGGTTCTTAATTCGAATCTCGAAGATACACTCAATAAAGTTCTCACTGAATACCGCCAAAGTGATCGACTTCGATCTTATGGACTTTCACCAAGAAGGAAACTTCTACTTGTTGGTCCACCTGGGTGTGGAAAAACCATGACTGCTTCTGCATTAGCAGGTGAACTAAGTTTGCCTTTGTTATCAGTACAACTTCATGCCGTGATTACAAAATATATGGGGGAGACCGCAGCAAAACTTCATTTGCTATTTGATGCAATGCTTGAAACAAGAGGAGTGTATTTCTTTGATGAATTCGATGCAATTGGCGGACATCGGAAATCTGTTAATGATGTTGGTGAGATGCGACGTGTACTAAATTCTTTTTTGATGTTTTTGGAACGCGATGACTCAGAGAGCATTATTGTCGCAGCAACAAATCTAGTTGAAATGCTTGATCCAGCTCTCTTTCGCCGATTCGATGAAGTTATTAAATACTCTCCTCCGGACCGCCCCGCCCGAGAGAATCTAATAAAAAACAAATTGTGTATTTTTGACATAAAAAGACTTGGCTGGAAGAAAATTCTAGATACTTCAGATGGGTTAAGCCATGCTGACATTACTCGCGCCTGTGATGATGCAGCAAAAGAGATGATTCTGAGTGATAAAAAAACCATTCCAACATCGATATTGTTCGATGCAATTCAAAGACAAAATAAACTCCTCGTTACAAGATCGGTTTAGCTTTGTACGATGGCCAAATTCCGTCATTTCACAATTCGAGGAACAACCAAAAGCAGTCCTTACCTATCAACAGGCGGGGGACCAAAAGATTTTAAACTCCCTCCACGTGATAATCCGATAGAGCATGCTAAATCGCTTTTAAGTCAATTACATGAAGCTGAAACTCAAACACAAGAAGCAGTCAAGCTTGCACAGAGTAAACCTGACGGAATCACATTATCTTTCTGGAGCGCGCCAGGATTTAGTGTTTGGATAGAACAATTTGAGAATTTAAGCTCAGGAATAGAACTGCTAAATGTAACTACAGAAGGTGACTCCGAAATTGCAACTGTTTTTATTCCAGACAAATCTATTGGGCACTTCGACCGACTACTAAATGAATATCTTCAATTTCCTGATATAGCAACACCCAAAGGAAATCGAAAAAATCGAAGATTTGCAGATAGTGTTTCCCAAATACGAGCTTCTGCGGTCCGCGAATTCTGGACAGATCATGAGCACTTACTTCCAAAATCAGGAGTACCCATTTGGTGGGAAGTATGGGTGCGAACCGGCAAATCTGACAACACAATTGACGACGCATTTTCGAAATTTCTTGTTGCTGCCGCATACACAAAAATAAAGCTCGGACAACAAGTCGTGCACTTTCCTGAACGAACTGTTGTTCTTGCTTATTGTACTCTTGAGGATTGGGCAGACTCATTAGAACTTTTAAGTCATATCGCGGAGCTCCGCCGAGCCAAAGAAATACCAACGGACTATGTAGAATTACAGGCACGTGACCAAATTGAGTTTATTAATTCTTTTCGTGAACGGATAATTCCGCCTCCAGAAAATGCACCATCAGTATGCCTGTTAGACACTGGAGTGAATCGGGAACATCCATTGTTGGAACTTGCGCTAGATGAAAGCGATTGGAAATCTGTCAATCCTAACTGGACTCCTGCAGATATTCATCCTGAACAGCATGGTACTGCAATGGCAGGTCTTTCGTTATATGGTTGTTTGACAGCGTACTTAAATGGAACTGATTCTTTATCTCTAACACATCGGTTGGAATCAGTAAAAATCTTCTCCAGTATTCCACATGAACCGGAAAATTATGGAGCAGTTACGATTGATGCAATTGCACGGGTAGAAATTGAAGCACCTTCAAGAAAGCGAGTAGTCTGTCTCACGATTCTCGCAGATGGTCGTGATGGAGGTAGACCATCTGCATGGTCTGGAACTATTGATCAAATATGTTCTGGAGCACTAGATGAGGATAGAGAGCACAGACTTGTTATTGTTGCAGCCGGAAATTTAAGTCGCGAGGCTCGCCTAGATTATCCAAATGGAAACCTAACATCTTTTGCAATTCATGATCCTGCACAAGCATGGAATGCATTGACTGTAGGTGCCTGCACAGAGAAAGTTCACATACATTCTCAAACTTATCATGGGTGGAAACCACTTGCCAAAAAACCTGGGACTCTTAGTCCCTGCAGTACTACATCAATGACATGGGACTGGAAAGGGAGCCCAGTTAAACCTGATATAGTATTAGAAGGTGGCAATTCAGCGATTGATCCTTCAGAAGGACACGTTGAAACGATAGATGACCTTGCATTGCTCACGACGACTCTAGATCGGTCTGGCCGTCTATTAACCACGACAGGAGAGACTAGCGCTGCAACAGCTCAAGCTGCTAGATTTGGGGCAATAATCCAATCACATTATCCGAACTTCTGGCCTGAGACAATAAGAGGTTTGATTGTCCATTCAGCCAGGTGGACACCTCAAATGTTAGAAGAATTCCCACCTCAGGAGCGTGAATCTCGATTAAAATGTTATGGGTATGGGGTACCTGATCTAGATCGTGCTATTTATAGTACCGAATCTGTTGCTCACATGGTTGTTCAGAGTTCATTACAGCCATTTAGAAAGAAAGGCAATGAGATCCATCCAAATGAAATGCATCTTCATCCTTTACCTTGGCCTCGTGACGTACTTGAAAAGCTCGCAGAATATCCTGTGACTCTCCGTATCACTTTGTCTTATTTCATCGAACCAAGTCCAGGAAGACGAGGATGGGGACGAAGGTTTCGGTATCAATCTCATGGTTTACGATTTGATGTAAAAAGGCCGACCGATGGTGATACTGAATTTGTACGCAGAATTAATAGAGCTGCTTGGGAAGATTCAGAACAGCGTCCCAAGTCAAGCAGGGAAAGCCGTCGATGGACACTTGGAAATAATTTACGTACTCGGGGTAGCATCCATTCAGATTCATGGGTCGGTACAGGAGCTGAATTGGCGAACTGTGGATTAATCGGCATTTATCCAATTACAGGTTGGTGGAAGGAACGTGCCCATTTAAACTGTTGGGATCGACAAGCACGATATGCCCTTATAATCTCACTAGAAACGCAACCTGAAAATACCCTATTCCCTATAGACACAAACTTATATAGTGCGATTGAAAATATAGTCAAAATCCAGCCCGAGATTGAGATCTGGTGATCCGTAGAGGAGCAGAAAAGGAAGCAAATAAATGCTTCCGCATGACAGCATCAAAAGGGAGCAGGTATTGATTATTTGACTCCTGCCCCTTTACCCCCTTCCTTTTCAACGACAGTCTAACGCACATCACAAGGATGGTTACCATGAAGTACATCGATCGCATTTGCTCTCTGAGTGTTATTCTGATGATGAACTGCGTGGTGTTCGCTGCTGTCAGTGATGCTGATGAGCCTGACATTGCTGAATTGAAGCGGGCGATCCCGGTGCTTTCGCCGGAGAATGAGGACTTGAACAGTTTTTACTTCGTCGCAGAATCCGTGATACCGTACGGTGTTCCGACGGCATTTGAAGCCTGCTGGTCGCGCGCAAGCGGTTTCGGATACGTGCTGGTGGATCAGCTTGGCTATCCGATGTTGTTCGTCGCTGAGAAACAGATGCTGCTTTGTGATGCCCTGCAGTCGCAGGTGATTCTGTGGAAAGATGTCTCCCCGAATGTCCTGATACAAAGTAAGAATCGATACCTGACTGTAAATCTGGGATTTAAGAGCAAGCAAAAAGAAAATTTTTTGGTTGACGTGCCATCCTTCGTTTCGACAGCAAAGACAGAACCAGATCTGAGCCGTGTCAACGAAACCGACTGGAAGCTGACCTATAACTTCGACAAAAATGCCCAAGTGGTCTACCTGTTTCGAGTGGATCGAGAAATCGCGTTCAAAAGCGTACTATTGATGAGTCAACAACAGCCACTGATTACCATTCGCAACGTTGTGATCAATCAGCCTGTTCCCGAACGACTGATGAAGTTCCCTGACAAAAATGTGCTTGCTGCTGCAGTGACCGTCGAGGAATCGCCTGAGAAACCACCTGCTGAATTGGGAGAGGCATTGGGAGAGGTGTTTGACAAAACTCTTTCTGCCACGCGTGCACTGGCGATCCCAGCTGCGATTCAGGATACCAGATTGCGCCGATTACCATTTACGTCCGACACCGACTGGGAGGAAGTCGAAAAGAATCACAAACGCATCGGCGGCAAGTTGAGAGACTTTCTGAGAGTGGATATCAAAGACCGGGTGGTCTTGCCTCTGCAGTAATTAAATTCAATTCTGGAACGTTAAGGGGTCAAACCCCGATACCGCCCTCTGTGCCCAATTTTTTCATTTCACATCTTTTTGTCGGATTTCAACTACTGCCCCGCGTTCCGACAGGGCAGCGGCCACGGGTTGTAATGACGTAAGGGACCCCGCGGCTATAATGGCCGGTACTGTTGCCATCTGCTGGCGGGTTTCAACGGCTGTCCAGCCTTTATAATCACGCAGGAAGCGATATACAGCTGTTGTGTCGGTGCCAGGATCGGTGAGCAACAGTTCGACGATCGGCCACTGATCGGCGCGCCAGACTGACCTTGCGCTGGTCTGTATCTTTCCCGAAAATCGGTCGACCGAAATACACCAGGCGCCACTCCGCAGGCAAGGTTGTCCGGTCGACTGGTACGGCTCCATGGCGGGCTCAAATATCCAGCCCCACTGATATTCGTGACTTAAGTCGTCAACAATCACGTACGCCTCGTGAGGATCGAGTTGATCCGCTTCCGCGTCAGCAACACGCTGTGCGAGTTCCTTCGCGGTGGCGTATTCAATCATGGGAAAATCGCTTTCTATTCACTCTTCACTTTATACTAGACTTGCGTCGAAGTAATCGTACCAGGATTTTCAAATCCATCCAGGTTACCAGGCATCTAGCTGGAGTTAGATTAACAGCAGCGTGCAGCAACTTGTTAGATGAAAACTCACCAAAACTTCCACCATGCCTTTTTATCAATAGCAACCTCTTTATTCACAGCGAGGTGGGATACAGGAACGTAATGTGGTGAGGTCCCATCATAAGTAACCATAACCAACAGAGCATTGTTAACGTCAGCGCTTTTAATTGCATTAGCGTACGACATAAGACCTGCAAAAAATGAAGCCGCTCCAATTTCTTCCAGCACTTGAAGCGCAGTACCTTGATCGGGAAAACTGACCAGGGCGACACCAGGCGACTCGGGCCAATCACGAGATAACATAACTCCCTGCTCGTCAATGGCCACCCAAATGTTCTTTTCCGTAAGCTCACACAAAACTCGATCGTGCGCCAAGTCAAGCTCAGCATCTGAACCTGCATGGACGACGGCTTTGAGTGCCTCGTGGCGCGCCCATGATATATAGCCACCGCTTTCAGATATTCTTTCTAAAACATTCATTTTCTGCGATCACACAACTTATTAAAAAGGATATAGAGAGGTCAGGAGTTGATTAAACGAATCCTGCCCCCTTTTCGTCTCCCACATGCTTGTGATTATCCATTACTACTTTAGTTTGTATCCGCACTCTAAGCACCAGTTTCGAAATTTTGGTAGTGCTTCGATGTTGGCATTCATTGCAATTGCAGTTCTCGCAATCTCTTGTGCTATCATCCTACAGCAGGTGCGAAGTGTACTGATGGAGTATTCTTCATCACTCATATTACGTGTTGGTGCCCAATCAGGCGTAATGATGTGCGTTAGTCTAATCTGCTTTCCTGAGCGGAAAAACTCAAGCAATTGCTCTTCCCCTTGAGTCGCGATATCAATTCCAAAAACAGATGAAGCATCATCAGTATTAAGCCACTTCATTAGAGACGGTAATTGCTCAAGACAATAAAGTATAGTCGATGATGAAGTGAAGTTTAATGTATTCGTACTCGAAGCTCTGATTAA
Organism: uncultured Gimesia sp.; assembly: GCF_963972345.1. NCBI lineage: Bacteria > Pseudomonadati > Planctomycetota > Planctomycetia > Planctomycetales > Planctomycetaceae > Gimesia > uncultured Gimesia sp. The sequence goes on from NZ_CAXAVM010000238.1 coordinate 8,515, forward strand.
TAACTCATGTGTACTATACCTTACCATCCAGTCACAAATCACAGATAAGATCGCTGGTGCATAATTTGTGATATTTGAATGAGCAAGTGCATCCAGGGTATCTTCGCAAAGTGGCAGACCTTCCAGTGGTTTCATTGCATTCAAAAAAAGTAAAAAGGGGCCTTCGTTGTTTTTCATTATATCTTCGCTGGTTTCCATGGTAGAACTTCCCCTTACTTAAAGAAGAGGTATAAGGAATCAGCCCCCGATTCCGTCTCCTGTTCAGGCAAGAAGGATCGTAGAGAAAGTCAGTTCCCAATATTTACTCACTCACTTCACACAATAAACCGCACCCAATGTTCTTCCGATACAATGGCAAGACCAGTTCCACGTTCCTGGAGTGCGACGGCCTTTTCGATCTTTCTGCCATGGGTGGAATGGATCCAGTCGGAACTGCCGACTAAGCCGATGACCAGGAAACTGGTGTCCCTGGTGGGAGAACTCTTCAGGCTGCCATTACGAGCCAGGATCAGCGACTCACACTGCTTCCGGGTTCCCGTCACGAACTTACCGGTCAGACAGAAAATGCGTCCCTCAAAATCGATTTCAGGATCTGGCGTCGTCAGCGGGAGCGACGTTGACATCGAATTGACATTCTCGCGCAGCGATGGTTCGCCGGTCAGGTCCATCAACGTCTGCAGCAGTTCTTTCTGTTCTTCGACATCAAGCACATTGTCTGCCAGCATCTCTTCGATTCGTTTGTAAAGCACATTCGCCGGCCAGTGCTCGGAGATCTCCTGATTGTTTCTCAGCCAGTTCTGCAGAAACTCCACTTCAAACTGAGTGACTTCTCCGTCCGCCAGTACCCCTTTACAGAGGCCAATCAGCTCATCAATCTTTCTGTCATTCAACCGCGCGTCATTAAAAGTCCGGTTGAGCGGCTGCCCGTGCGCGTCTCGATTCATTGTGGCCCCCCGATCCTGGTTGTATAGTACAGAGAATGAATGTTCAATTGTGAACAGCCAGATGCGCAGATTCAAGCGCAAGCCTAGAGAATTAAGGAAATCAGCCCCCGTCGTTGAATCCGCTTCGTTTTTTGTCACGCGATCAATGATACGGGAGAGTTGATCTCATTAAGTTATCACCAGGAGTACTGACCATGACTTCTCAACACGACCGACTTGTGACGGTGACCACCGCCGCGGATGAACTGGAAGGAGAACTGATCGTTTCCCTTTTGAAAGAGCATGGGATCAGAGCGACCACCACCGGAGGCCTGACCGCGCAATTCCGAGCCGAAGCCCCCGGAGTAGTCGAGGTACTCGTCATGCAGGATCAACTGGCAGCAGCCAGCGCGATCATCACGGAACAGAACGGCTAACGCGGGCAGCAGAACCGTTCGAACGGTCACACGGCAAACACGTCGAGACCGCGGGCCGACACATGGGACGGCCCCTACTTTGGGGAAGCGACCGGGCCGACGTCTTCCGGTTTCAATTGCTTGAGAAGTCTCTTTCCGGTGCGGCGGGTGTTTTTGACTGTCACATCTTTCGGCAGCAGCGTGCGCGAGCGGCTGCCCAGGCCGTGGCCCATGACGAATTCTTCGCCTGCGTTGTCGATCAGTGTGTTGCCGTCGATGAGTACGTTTTGGACCTGCGCGTGTTGATGCAGTTTCGGGTCTGGCACGCCCGCGCTCAAGGCAATCGCGCCGTCGATCCGGTCGCCGACCCCTTCGATATGATTGCCGATGATCTGGTGCCCTGTGCCGACAACGCGAATGCCGCCGGAACG
>NZ_CAXAVM010000239.1:0-10178 GCF_963972345.1 uncultured Gimesia sp.
TCCTCAGAATAGTTTACACTCTTTTTTGAGCGCCCACTATTTCTGGGGAACTTCAAATGGCCTTTAGCTGTCATAGGCACGATAACATGGTTAGCTGGTCTTTTTTACATCCAGCGCATTACATCGAATTGCCGGCGATCCAGGCTGTGGTCCAGGCGTTTTGGAAGTTGAAGCCGCCGGTGATGCCGTCGATGTCCAGGATTTCGCCTGCGAAATAGAGGCCCGGGCAGACGCGACTTTCCATCGTGCGGAAATCGACTTCTTTCAGGTTCACGCCGCCACAGGTCACGAATTCTTCTTTGAAGACACCCTTGCCGGCCACCTGAAATTCGCCGGCAGATAATTCTGTTACGAGCGCCTGCGTTGCCTGTTTGGAGAGTTCCGCCCAGCGAACGGGTTGCGGGCCGACACTGTGATCGACGAGCGATTTCCATAACCGTTTTGGTAACTGCCAGGGGCACGCAGCGTCGACAGTTTTTTTGGGATGATCTGCTTTGAAGGAATTCAGTTGCGCACGAATCTCCTCGGCTCTGGATCCGGCCAGCCAGTTGATGCGCAGTGTGGCGTGGTAATTCGCATCGTGCAGTTCCCGGGCTGCCCACGCGGACAGTTTCAACACCGCAGGACCACTCAAGCCCCAATGCGTCACGAGAATCGGGCCAGACTGGTTGAACGTCTTCGTGTCGGTGACTAACTGACAGTTTACGTGTTCCACCGCAACGCCTGGCAGGTCTTCGATCCGTGGGTCCTGAACTTTAAATGTGAACAGCGAGGGCACGGGAGGAACGATCTGATGCCCGAGGCTGTGAATCAATTCGAAACCGGCGCGGCTGCCGCCGGTCGCCAGGAGAATCCGGTCCGCCTGCATTGCTTCGCCCGATTGCAGAGTGACGCAGAAGGTCGAGTCGTTTTTTTGAATCGACGACACGTTGGCGCGCAGTTGAGTCACCACACCCGCGTCTTCCGCCGCGCCTTGCAGACAATCGACGATAGTCGCGGAATCATCGGTTGTAGGAAACATGCGGCCGTCCGATTCCGTTTTGGTCTGAACGCCGCGCGACTCAAACCAGCTTATGGTGTCGGCAGGCTGAAACCTGCTGAAGGGACCACGCAGCGCTTTCCCGCCACGCGGGTAGCTGTTGACCAGTTCGCGGGGTTCAAAGCAACTGTGAGTCAGATTGCAGCGACCGCCTCCGGAGACGCGGACTTTCGTCAATACCGACGCAGCCGCTTCGAGGATCGTCACCTCGTGCCCGTTTTCGGCAGCCGCAATCGCCCCGAAAAATCCTGCTGCACCGCCGCCAATCACAATCACTTTCAAGTTACTTCGCCTCGGATGAAATGCCAAAATACGCAACCGAGGAGATAAAAGGTGTCAGGAACCTTAAAATTAAGGTTCCTGACACCTTTTATCTCCTCGCTACAGTAAAACTGGACACAGTCTAGCATTTCAACCGTTTGATTTCACCCATGCGGCTCCTCGCTTTGAGGCAATCGTGTTGAATACGACCGTTTAAGGGTTTCGCTTCTCTTCGCTCTGATCTGAAATAGGGAACTGCTTAAACAGGACGCACCAGTTCCAGAGGGGATAAGGTTCCCCTGCACGCGTGCCATATCCAGGGTCGGCAAACTGATAGATGGCTGGTTCGGGATCAGAATCTCGTAGATTTCCAAACGGAAAACCACGATAGGCTGTGAGCGTCTGCCCGGTTTCGAAAGGTTTATTCTTCCGAAGCTCCCGATTCTCAAAGCGGAGTATGGTTTTTCCCTCACTTTCAGTCACGTGTCGAATGGGTGCCTGGGCGTAAGCATCACCGGCCTCCATGTTGGCTACGAAGAAGGCACCTTCCGCCAGTAGTGGTTTGAGTTGAGGATCGAATTGTTGATTGAGGATCAGTTCGGTTGTGGGCTGTCCTTCGATGACCGGTCCCATTATGATCTGGGCTATTTTTCCGACTTGCCCCGCGTAAGGCAGTCCATAGCTGAGCGTAAAACCTGTGCCTGTCTGGAGCGGAGACACCAGTTGAATTCGCAGGCGTGAAGGCGATTCCAGTTCAATGGCCTTGATCGCTGAGACAGCACCGGCACTGTTGCGAACCTGGAATCCATAGAGGGAGTGGTAACCTTCGCCTCTGACCAGCTGTTCTCGCGGCAGAAATGTTTCATCCAAAACCAGCGGTGGTCGGGGAACATGAAACTCGACCAGCACACTGGCACGGTCCGGCGCAATCCAGGCTTTCAAGGGACGCAGTGGCTGCCAGGCTTCGCCCAACTTGAGAACACGATGTACCACCTTGGCCACCTGTTCGCCAAACCAGCGCTCGCCATCGGCTGACATATGAATCGGGTCACCATATCGGCCGGCATAGCGACTGTTCAAGGCACTCGCCACCATGTAGTGCGGGCCGACCATCGTAATGTACGGATCCTTGTCCGCAGCCAGCAGTTGAGCCTCACCGGCGGTGCTCAATGTCTGATAGGTAAACAGCGGAATCTCATCGGTTTGCCCGGTGGTCTTCTGCAAATCTTGCGACCATTGTTTGCGGTAGTCAACGAGTCGATCCCGATACCAGTGCAGTCCTGCGGGACGAGGAATTTCTGTGTCCCAGCGACTGGGATTGATTCCGCCTGTCGGCCCGGCATTGCCCTCCCCCTGCATCCAGATTAACGCCGCGATTCCAAATGTTTCTCCCCTGGCTACCGCTTGTGCTTTGGCGCGGCGGGCATCATCCAGACTTGTTTGATAATAGCCGCCGCCATGCTGCCTGGATTCAGGCGTACGGGGATCCGTCGATTGATCAACGCTGGAAAGTTCGTCAATCATCCGTCCCCCCTGACCTGCATAAGTCACTAAAAAATGAGGCGTTTTTTTCTGCCTCGCTTTCAGCTCCCGCTGAGAACCGGTGAAACGGGATTTCAAATGATCGGCCAGACCATTGGCGATCGTCTCACCCAGTCCGCCGTTGACGGTGGCAGTGAGCGGTACAAAAGAGAACTGTTCTGCAGGTCGTTCGTATGGCTTGTCGCAATATTTCCCATACGACCAGGTACGTACGCCACGCTGGAACATCAAGTTTCCCCAGTCACCATCGGAGTGCGTGACAAGGGGCAGCGACTCGGCACCTTCACATAAAGATTGCCCCATTAACCAGAGGCCAACAATATCCCGCTGGATGACAGGCCGCTCCGAAGCGGACTGCGGTCTCTCTTCGGAAAAACAGTCGGTAACCGACAAAACCACAACGGCGACGAAAAGTAAAAGTGACTTCATTCTGATGAGGGTCCTGGTGCTGACGTGTGATGTGAAAAACAAATACACCTCAGGCATAGCCTATCAGAATAAAAGCAATCGCAACAGCAGGGAGACACAGGAGTGCTTCACATCCACTGTCGTGTCGGGCTTACACGAATGTTTTTTGAGGAAGCAAGCCCTGGTGAAACCCAGTTGACAGTATACAATATGCTGGTAGATTGAGACGGAATCGAAGTGTATCCTCGAACCCGTTCGATACTCACAATGGTTTTCTCACACGCTAAAAAACCGCCTCTCATCGTGAATGAGAGGCGGTTCTTTGCTTATTTCTTTTTTCCTTTCAGATCGAAATCGATCTCGTTCTCCCCCTCTTTAACGGTAGCCGTCAAAGTACTTCCAGCTCCATAAGATTCAGGAACAAGACTTTCCTGGGGTAATTCTGGATCATCTCCGTAGTGAAACACCCGGACGATATAATCGCCTATGGCTGCACCGGCTGTGTCGCCATACATGAGTGTGAATTTACCGTCTTTGTCTGTGCCCCCGGATGCGGAAACGGCCTGGAACTTAGGTTCAAAAATAACCGATGCACCTGAGACAGGCTTACCGTCGATGGTGACAGTTCCGCTGACTTGAGCTAACGGAGGAATATCCTGACCAGATCCACATCCAGCAACAAAGGTTGACATTACCAATACGACACAGACATTGCGCAGATTCGTCCTGTTCAGAAGACCTTTATAAAGCGATCGCATTGTGAGGATTCCCTTAAACTCTTTCTTAATGATAAAAGAATGGCTCAGAGAATGAGCTTCCAGTGAATTAGAAAACATGATCTGTCAGATCGATTTTGTGTCGCAGTAAAATCGCGATCAAATCAAAAACTCTAATGTGGAATAATATTTCCACCATTAAAATTCTGAAACGATCTCACCGCCGTTAATACTGACTAAGGCTCTGACAATTGCTAAATCGATATTTTCACTGAGGAAGCGAACAGCACCATCACCCATGAGAATATGCATGCCGCCCACATGCGCGCTGCCGGCACGGAATGCATACACGTAATCGTAGTGAGTGGTCCCACTCACATAATTGACATTGATGCCATAAGCACCAGGTGCAATACCTTGCGTGTAAGTCCACTGGTTCCATAAGGGACCATAGCTGGTACTGGTCTTGCGCAGGGGAGTTTCGCACATGAACATCGTATTACTGGTGCCGTCCTGGATATGACCGATCACCGCAGCGCCGTTCGTACCAAAGGCACCTTTGGCTGCTGTATTGTTCGAAGTATAATTATAGAGGAAGGCGTTGTCATAAGTATGCACGGCAAACGCGTAGCTCGTTCGTTTCCCGTTAATTCTGGCATAAGCCCCTGATGCAACATTGGGAATGGGATTGGGCACATCACTGGGACAGACAAATACGGGCAATTCCACATCCGTGTTTGTCGGGTTGGTATTTCCTGTCATGTCCGGATTACTACTGGAGTAACTTGAGGGCCCCATCGGAATACTGAAATTCAACTTGTTATAGATGTTCGCCTGATCCAAATACGGAAGCAGCAGCAGGTGACCGGTGATGTTACGGATCGTCAATGCAGCATCAGTTCCATGGATGGGCGCGGTGTCTGTCACTCCCGGCATAACGACCTTGGGTGGCAGAATTCTATGAGTATCATGATAGTTATGAATTGCCAGGCCGATTTGTTTCAAGTTATTTTTGCAGGTACTCCTGCGAGCTGCTTCACGCGCCTGCTGCACTGCAGGTAATAATAGCGCAATCAAAATTGCTATGATGGCAATCACTACCAGCAATTCGATCAGAGTAAATCCTCGTTTTCGCTTCAGAGAATGAGACATTAATAACTCCTTAAAAAATTAAATATATTTTTCCTGAACGATAATAGTTCTATGATTTCTGCCTTAAAAACATCCAGAAATGCACGAGATGAGTGCAGAAGGCAGAACAGATAAGTGAAATTCAAAGGAGATAATTAAGAACCCGAAGATACTGCAAAATCGATGCCACAAAAGTGCCCATGCTAATTATCACGAGATTCCTGAGATTTTTGCACAAGTTCTCGCAACCAGGAATCGTTAACGCTTTTGGGTAATAAAACGCAGGGGCTCATCGCTTTCTAAAATGAGTCTGTCAGGGTGAAACAGGGATTTCGCGGCGGAGTCGAACCTCAAATGTTTGCAGGAACCGATTTTCGTGAGGTGTTCCGCGAAATTCGTATTGAGCCCGTGACCTTTTTCAACAATCTGCTCAATGTAGAGCTGACCGACTGGCTGTTTTTTCTCATAACCGATACTTTACCTGACGGGGCGTGGTGCCTCACATTGAACCGACGCCTTTCAGAATGACTTAATGTGCCTTTAGTAGATATTGACATCTCGAATCACGATTCGTTCCTGCCCGACGAGATCGATGCTTTTCTTTGCGAAGCTGATTTGAGAGTCAGCCAGTTTCTCCAGAGTAGTCCCCGCCGCGCCACCGGTTTCGTCCCGAGTGATTTCAAAAGCGTCTACCACGCACTGAAAGTCATCACTGACGAAAACCTTGCTACCGGAACTTCGTTTTGCGAATGGGGAAGCGGCTTCGGCGTGGTAGCGTCGTTGGCCTCAATGCTTGATTTTATGGCCTGTGGCATTGAAATTGAGGAAGAGCTGGTCGATGCATCCCGCAGTCTGGCAGAGGACTTTGGTCTGTCCCTGGAGTTCGTTCAAGGCAGCTTCATCCCCGCGGGCGGCGAATCTACTCTTGAGGAAGCCTATGTCGACAACAATGCCGCGTATTCCTGGCTCATCACGGAGGCGGAGAGTGGATATGAAAAACTCCAGATTGGTCTTGATGAATTTGACGTCATTTTCGCCTATCCCTGGCCCGGCGAAGATTATCTGATCACGACTCTGTTTGAGAAATATGCCGCTGAGGGGGCGCTGTTGCTGACTTACGACTACCCTGAAACAGTGTACCTGCGACGGAAACAGAGTGAACCGTCTGATGGTGCTTAGAACAGCAACGCGCCACTTGCCTGCCCCTGCCTGAATTGATGCGGACCTGACAGGAGAGGCAAGACTGACGCATTTGTGGATCGAACGGCAATCAGCTTTCACTCGTTAGACAAATGCTGTTCCAACTCGTGTTTCGATAAGTTGACAAGCGTCTTCGGCAGTTCGCAGGTAATACGATCTGTTACTGCCTGGTTGAAGACTTCTCGCATCTGTCCCATGGTTTGCGGATCTGCAATCACGACGAGGTCGCTGAACTTTTCGGCGTAGGCCATTGAATTCAATGCTTCGGCTGCGTGTTTCGCGAACGTAGCTTCTTGCGTCTGATCGTATGTCTGCTCCGGCGGACGCGAACCAGAAGGTCCTTCGTGCTTTTCATAATTCGGTTCGAGAATATCAACGGCTGTCAAATCTAAATTATCCTCTGTCGCAGAAGCCGAAAACAACCGAGCGCCGGTGCCATCAGCCACCAGAATGTAGGCTCCGTCGGGTATTGATACTTTATCCGTCATCCTATTCCCTTTCTATTCAATTGGGGGACTGCTGCGAGTCAGGCAGACGAACGCAGCGTTGGTTCGCAATGAGACACTGCCTAGCGGTTCAAACGATCATACCAGGACAATTCACGCTCGCGATGAGTGCCAATCGAGGTTCCGATCATCAAACCGCAGACAATGCCGACGCCCAGAGCAATGCCCACAGAGGCAAGTGGATTTTGAGCTACGGTTTTGATCGTCTCGTCGTAACCCTGACGGGCCTGTTCGGTCGCCTGATCGTAGCCTGCTCGAACTGCTTCACTGGCTTCGCCAGCCAGTTCTGCGACCTGATCACCGACCGAATCCACAGAGTCGCAACACGCTTCGTAAAATTCCTCGACCTGCTCCCGCGTCTGGCCAGTCTTTTTCTGGATTAAACCAGCAAGTCGATCCAGATTGCCTTCGACCTGCTTGAGATCGTTGTCTGTGATCTGACCATACTTTTTCTTAACCTCACCGGCGATCGTTTTCCACTTTCCGCCCAGTTCTTTCTTATTTGTCATGGTTGATTTCATTTCAATTGAGGGTGTTTGTTGTAACGACGCAATTCGATACTACGCTTTGGCAGCGGTATTAATCGCTTTACTCAGTTTCGTCAGATTCTTATCCGCTTTTTCCTCATCGTCGAGATTCTGGCCGAGCTGTTCTTTCGCACTGGTGTATTTCAACTTGGCAGCCCACGTGCAGAGTGTGCCATAGGTTGCGATCTCATAATGTTCGACCTTTTGTGCCAGTGCGATGATGAGCGCGTCCATCACGTCAGGGTCGGCTTCTTCGCTCATCATGGATTCGGCTTCTTCGATCAGTCCTGCCATGGCCTCGCACTTTTTGGCGCGCGCCGCCTTGCCTGTCTCTTCAAAAGCTTTCTCCACGCGTTCAACGTGTTCCCTGGTCTGCTCCAGATGCTCTTCCAGGGCCTGGGCCAGCTTTTCACTGGATGCCTTCTTGACCATCTTGGGTAGGGCCTTCGTCAACTGCTTTTCAGCACTCAGTACGTCCTGCAGTTCGTCATGGAATGCGTCTGCCAGTGTTTTCATTTTAGCCATAATTTGTTTTCCATATTGTGAAGTGATAAAGGGAAGTTAAATGCCTTTTTGTACTGACCGGCACAGCATGCCAGCGGTCAATTCAGTGTTGCTCCGCCTGCCTGCTACAGACGACCGGTCAACAACAGAACCAGCAAGATCAATAACAGCACCCCACCGATGCTACCAACGGCGACGCTTTTGAGCAGTGCGGATACCAGTAGCACGATGAGTAATAGTCCAAGTAAGCCGTAGCCCATGAGATGATTCCTTTATTTGTATTTTGACTTTATGTTCAAGAAGAGTCAGGCTGCCTTAACGGGCAACAACACGGCTGCGTTCGACTGCGACCGTATGCAGACGGACGGCAGTATGGCATCCCAGCATTGCTCCGAAAATCGCTGCAATCAGCCCGAGCGCTGCCGTAACGAATGCAGCCCAAAGCACTGCTTGCGCGTACGAACTGGCTGTTTCCACAGCTTTCTCCACTTCGGCCTTGTACTCCTGAACCCGCGTCTCAACTTTGTTTTCGATAGTGTTGGACAGATTATTGACCTGTTGTTCGCTGAGACTGGTATTGGCAGCAAGCGTGTCTCGTGCGGCTGCAGCATCGTCGTTGATGTAGCTCCAGCCAATTTGTTCGAGAGCGTTCGCATCCAGCGCGTTGATTGCCTGACGTGCTTCTTCTTCAGTTAATGAAGCGCCGCCAGTGCCGGATGCGGCTTCAGCAATCTCCCGCTTGACGGCGGCACTGATACCCGTCGTAACGCGATTCAGGCGCTGCGAGTTCATAGCCGATGGGTCAGGCAAAGAACCTGCTGCATTCGAGGCGGCTTCGGTTGCGGTTGCCACGATCGACGAGCCGGTATTCACCATCCCGGAAATGCCCACGTAGCTTAAACTCAACATCAAAACAGTAGCGGTACTCCACACTGCCACGCCATGAAGTAAACCTGCCTGGTCATCATCCTGACCACAAAGGCGGCCGGTAACGAGTCCACCGATGAAGAAAGCGACCAGTCCAGAGACTGCCATCCAAGTCACGGCACCGATCCCGAAACCGTCGCCGAGTGCTTCCGCGTCTGTCCCGTCTAAAACACTGGCTCCCATCGCGGAACCAAGCAGTGAGAGGAGCCAGAGGACTGCCGGGATAGCCAAAACACCACAAATGATTGCTGGCCAGCTCGCGTGCAACCTGCGCGGGACAACCGCGTCGATTCGATTTTCTTTAACGACGCTGCCAGGAGTGTCGTGTGAGTCAGAGTGGTCAGCTGGCATATGATTTCTCAATATGGTGAAAATGTTCTTGTGTTCGGTTCACACCCCAAGGGGGGATGTATGTATTGGAGCATTTCTACAATGCACTTATTGTGCCAATGTCACTTAAGTTGTGAGTCGAAGTGGACTGTCGCGTTTTGGCTTGTGATTAACTCAGGCATTCCACAAACGGAAAAATTGATTCACCAGAATTAGTTTCGAATATTTATTCGATCACTGATTGCAATACGATCAGCGCGAGCGTTCTACGCTCAGTTTCTCTGCGCACTTTGGTTCCGTCATGCACAATCTTCGTATCAGCCAAGAAGTTATGCTTCAGGTGATCGATTTTTGCTTTAATCGATCGCGAAACTCATCAAATCGTGTGGATACCGAAAGACCATGCACTTCGCGGACTCCTGTTACCCCCCGTCCCCCCATCAGGGCTTATCCCTATAGCCTCGGAATCTGCTTGTCTCGCCGGGTGGCTGGCAGTAGGATGAGAAGATGGTTCTTAACACGCACGATTTCGATATTCATTTTTATAAAGGCACGTCGTTTGAGGAAAACAATAACCAGACACAATTAACGAAGGGGTCCTCATGTCAAAGTTGAAAACACAGAAGAACGACGCCAGCGTTGACCAGTTTCTTACCGGGATTAAAGACGAACAGCAACGTGCCGACTGCCTGGCCCTGCTGGAGTTGATGCAGGGGCTGACGGGCGAGCCGGCCGTCATGTGGGGAACAACCAAGGTCGGCTTTGGCAGTTTTCACTACCGGGGTAAAACGTCCGAGGGAGACTGGTTCCATGTCGGTTTCTCTCCCCGTAAACAGGACCTGGTGCTCTACCTGCACTGCGAACTGGAGAAGCAGGCCGCGTTACTGGAAAAACTGAAAAAACATAAGATCGGCAAGTCCTGCCTCTACATCAAAAAGCTGAAAGACGTCCACCTGCCCACGCTCAAAAAGCTGATCACGAAGGCCTACAAATCCCCGGCAGTAAGATAAAAGGGGTCGGGAACCTTATAGTTAAGGTTCCTGACCTGCTCTGTAGAAAAGGTCTTGTCAGTTACAAGATCATGATG
>NZ_CAXAVM010000240.1:0-10139 GCF_963972345.1 uncultured Gimesia sp.
AAGAACCGGCCCAGGTCCGCCCTCTGGTTTCGACACCGATAGTTTCTGCTGCCGTCGCCGACTGGCTGGTGCAGGTGCCCATGGTAGAAACGGTGAGCCGGGGGACCGGGAAAAAGGCTCAGCTGGAAGAGTATGTGGTATTTGGGAAAACGGGTACTGCGCAAAAGCCGGACCCGAAAACGGGCAAGTATTCTTCCGAGTTACATGTCAGTTCATTTATTTGTGGTGCCCCGGCACATGATCCCCGTGTGCTCGTGCTGGTTGTGGTCAATGAGCCTTCCGTCGGTGAAAACCATTATGGAGGCACCATCGCCGGACCTCCGGCTGCAGAAATTCTGAAGCAGACATTGATGTATCAAAGAGTGCCCTTTGACCATTCCAGCGAGGCTCCCCTGGAACGGACCGCACAAAGACAACGCAACGCACTTCGCTGAAGCTTGTAGATTACCTGTTTTCTAGTTTGCAGGAATCGGGAGTCTCGTTTTGCACTGCCACTGGTGTTGACTTGAATCAATCTTGACAAAAAATCGCTTTTTTTTGTATTAATACTCAAGTTACACCTCTCTCCTATTCACTTCGTGAACAATTACAACACTCTCATGTCAATTCTGCGTAGCGGGTTTCTTCCGTCCGTGGAATACAACACATCATTTACCGTTCAGCCAGTCACTCTCCTTTCCCATTCCAGAAATCACCTGCTGAAATCTCATCAGGGTGCAAATCCTGGTTAAGAACCTCCCGGTTACTTAGCAGGCTACACAGTCATGGCCAAAGAAACGACAGCACAACCCGAATCAGATGAGTCAGCGAACGTCGCCGTTCAAGACCGACCTGAAAAAAACTCCGGGGAGGCAGAAATGGATTCTGCAGTCTCCGAATCGGTGGCGTTGCGCGCCCGTGTCACAGGTTTTGTCAAATCGCGCTGGAAGCTTCTGGCTGGTATCGTGCCGGTGCTGCTCGTGCTGGGCGGATATTTGCTTTCACTCTCCAGTGAACCGGAAAAGACACCCGGGGAAACTCTGGCAGAGGCGCTGCAGATCCTGGAATCATCGACTGATTCCAAAACGCGAAACGAGGCGCTTGAACTGGCTTATTCGCTGAAAAAACAAGAGTATCTGGATCCGGATTTTCCGGGTGCGTTGTACTTTATCTTCGGTATTGTGGCATTCAGGAACGCGGAAGAACTGACCGGGGAAGCGCAAGATCACCAGTATCTGATTGCCAGTCGCTATCTGAAAGAAGCAGAACGCCGGGCCATTGATCAGGAACATCGTCCGGAATGGTGTTATGCCCTGGGGACGAGTCTCTACCTGACGGGGTCTATTCAAAAGGCACGTCCTCTGCTGGAAGAAGCAGTTAATACGTATCCGCAAGGTAAATTAAATGCGTCCCTGTCGCTGACAGATATTTACCTCGACCACAGGGAATCTGCTGAATTAAATCAGGCTTTCGAATTAAATTCAAAATCACTGCAGCTGGAAAATCTGGATCAGGAATCACGTGATCGACTCTATTTACAGCGTGCCCAGATTTTTCTCGCACAAGGCAAGAATGACCTGGCACAGGAAGTTCTGGACCGGGTCAAGCAGCAGGAGTCTGTAAACCAGGTAACACTGGTGTTTCAGGCACAGACTCTGATGGCAGAAGAAAAGTACCAGGAAGCATTGACCATTCTGGCGCCCGTCAAAGACAACCTGGGGCTGGAGCGTAAGTTTTCGCGACAGGCATCCTATCTGATGGGGGTCTGTGCCGAGTCACAGGGTAACGCTGATGGTGCAATTGATTTTTTTGAGCAGACCACACATCGTTATGCGGGGACACAGGAAGGACTGGCAGCATTTCTGCATCTGGCCGAATTACTGCGGAAAAACGGGCGTACAGAAGAAGCTTTGATTGCGTATCGAACAGCCCTGCGATCCATCGACAGTCCTGACGAATTTCGCAATCGCTGGATCAGCCTGCAGGGGGTGAGGACCTACGTGCTGAATGCCTGGAATGACTGGGTTGACGAAGACCTGATAAAAGATGATGTAACACATTTCAATGCGGCGATTCAATTGTCCGACTATCTCCCTCCGCTGCTGCCGGAAGTCCAGGCAAAAGAACTGGCAGCGAACGCCAATCGTCGCTGGGCAGAATATCTGGAACGCCGTTATCAGACAGCAACGGTAACGGAGCAGGAATCACGCAGTAGCGAATTGAATGAACACTGGAAACAGAGCGGTCGTGCCTATTTCGAACTCGCCCGGCGGTTGACCACGACTGACCGCTATGCTGACGTTCTAGCTGTCTCTGCGGATCACTTTCAGAAAGGTCAGGACTTCGAGACCGCACTCAAAGTACTCACGCGGTTTATCAATACGAATCCGGAAAAGAAAATGCCGCAGGCCCTGGTTCAGCGTGGCAAAATTCTGCTGGAACTCGATCAGCTTGATGAAGCGATCAGCCATTTTGAACGAGTGATGACCAATTACCCGACCGATGTCTCTGCCTTTGAGGCCCAGTATTTACTGGGGATTGCCTATCTGGAAAAAAATGAGCTGGACCAGGCACAAACCGTCTGGAAAGAGATCCTGGAGTCGAGCCAGTTAACTCCCAAGGCGCAGCAGTGGGGGGATGCCCTGTTTTCGCTGGGAAAGTTGCATTTTCACCAGGGTAAGATTTCTGAATCTGAAAAGCAGTCTGAAACTGCTGCAGACACGTCCGCAGAGCAACTGACAGTTTCAAAACAGAATGTGTTTTATGAAGAGGCGACTCGACGACTGACCGAATATGTCAAACGTTATCCCGAATCTGAAAAAATATCGGAAGCACGTTACCTGCTGGCACGGTCCTTACAGAATCTGTCAGATCAGCCCCTGCGGGAGATGAAGGAAGCCAGAACAGAAAACGCCAGGCAGGAATTAAAACGTAAGCAGTTCAGCTATTTAAATCAGGCCCTCTCGCAACTTCAGATCTTGAGTCGGGATTTACGTCAGCTGGAAAGTCGCGACAGACTCGATGCTCTCGGAAAACAGTTACTGAAATCAAGCTGCTTCGGCAAGGCCCACATATTATATCTGACGGAAGAGTATGCCGAAGCAATCAAATCGTACCATGATGCCGTAAACCGGTATCCGCAATGCACGGAAGTGTTGATTGCCTATATGAAAATGTCTGGTTGTTATGAAGCACTGGGCAAAAAAAATGAAGCCAAAAGCATGCTGGAACAGGCCAAAATCATTTTGAAACAGATGCCTGACAGCGTGTTCGAATCCGGGGCAACAAATCTGGGAAGGGAAGAATGGAATCGCTGGCTGGACTGGTCGCGTGAGTTTCGCGATTCCACGATTCGAACCAGCGCTCTGCCACCAGATGGTGGATCCTGAAACAGAGACTTTACCGGAGGAAGTGATGTGTTCCTCACAGTTAAACCTGAAGAATGATGTAATTGATATGACTTCGACAAATATGATTGATTACCCCAAACTGTTCGCAGTGCGTCTGGAATACTCCCGGGCATTATTGACTCTGTCGCTTCAACAGCAGGAACTGATCAAAGAGGATGATTATTCCAGCCTGTTGGATGTGTTGGGAAAAAAACAGAGATTGCTGGGTCAACTGGATCAATATACGAAACAGTTGCCTCGGCTCTGGGAGCAGTGGCAGCAGGACCGGGACCTGTTACCCGACGGACAACGCGCTGCCTGCGAGCAGATTTTGAGTGATTCGGAAGCGGTACTGGCACAACTGCTGAAGAATGAAGATACCAGTACCCAGTCGATGGTCGATCGGCGGGATCGGACGAAGCAGCAGATTCAGTCGTTAAATCAGGGAGCAAAAGTCGGGGAAGCCTACCGTGACAGCCTGGCTCCAGCGACCCATCGGCATTTGAATATCGGTCAATAAAAGTTAAAAAATCAGAAGTATTCCCTTTGTTTGAAACGGGTTTTAAATAATGAATCATAGTTTATTGCACAGCTCTACATCACGTGGTCTGATTCAGATTGTCTCTGAAGACCGGATCCGCAGACTGGAAGTCTGCACGCAATTTTCGAACCTGGGATATACGGTCATCCCCTTGACCGAAATGACATTCAGTCCGACATCCCAGCGACCGGATGCCGATATCTGTGTGCTTCTGGATCAGAGGGCGATCACGGAATTTATGTTTGCCGTCGAGTCTGTTGCAGAGCAGAATCTGATCCCGGTGTTGTATTATCCCGTGTTGACGCACGAGATTCAGCAGGCCTGCCTGAAGCCTTCCCGGACTGCATCGCATGAAACGATGGCCCCGTTTGCAGAACTGCGTTCGAATGACACACTGGATCAGATCAGTCGCATCCTGGATTCCGCCATCAAATATTCCCGTCTGTCGCGCGAATGTACTGAGTTGATTTCGGAATTGAATCTGCGTTCCAGTCGCCGTCTGATCGGATACAGTCAGTCCATCCAGACCTTAAGAGACCGGATTGCAGATCTGGTGCATCTGCGAACTCCCGTACTGGTTCAGGGGGGAGTCGGTGCCGAACTCTCTGTGGTGGCGGAAATCATACATGATTCCATGTTCCTGAATTATCAGCCTCTGATCAAAGTCAACTGCAGCGCGTTAACAATTGAAAATGTGGAACGGGAATTAATCGGTTATTATTCCAATGAAAAAAGCAGTTATTCTGATGAGCCCGTCTGGAATCCAGGCCAGTTAGAACAGGCAACGGGTGGCACACTCGTTCTCGATCAGGTCCATCTGACATCACTGCCTGTACAGGCGGCTTTGCTGAAAATTCTGGAAAGTGGCGAATATTACTCGCCCGAAGATGGTCAGCAGAAAAAATGGAACTGTCGCTTAATCTCACTCAGCCAGTTCTCGCTGCATGAACTGGCGGCACAGAATCAGTTTAAGCGAAAACTGGCAGGAATCCTGTCCGCTTCCATTCTGGCGGTTCCCTGTTTAAATGATCGGAAAGAAGATCTCGCACTGCTGACTGAAAATCTGTTAAGCGAAGTCGCTTTGTCTGAAGGAACCGTTCCCAAGCTGTTGACTCTGGATGGCCTGGAACTGTTGAAGAAACATGACTGGCGCGGAGATGTTCAGGAACTGCGAAATCTGATTCAACACGTGAACCGGATTGATAACAGCCCGCGCCTGGATGCTGCCAGTTTATTGCCCTGGATTGATTCGGAATCGATTGCCAGTGCCGATTCCCTGACGGGCATGACTTTGCGTGAAATGGAACAGAAACTGATTGAAAGTACTTTTGCACGCTGTGGAGGCAATCGCGAAAGTACGGCCCAGATGCTGGACATCGGTTTGAGAACGCTTTCGGGAAAACTCAGATCTTACGGATATCCGCCTCGCGGAGGCCCGGATTCCAAGCGGACTTTTTCGGTCAGGCGTGCTGCCTGACCGCAGGCTTTGTGTATTTACCCAGGCAGGTGACAGTATGTTAGATCAGGTTTTAAATTCGAACGCATTACCGCTGCTGGAAAAAATGGCGGCGTTCGCGGAACGGCGTCAGGATGTCCTGGCAGGGAATATCGCGAATATCGACACGCCATCCTACAAGATGCGAGATCTCCCCGTGCAGGAGTTTCAGCAGGCTTTGCGTGATGCCGTCGTTTTGAAGGAAAATGCAGCTGATCCGGTCTCTCGTTCCTCTTTAGCGATGCCAGTGACGCTGTCACAGCCAAAATCGGCCGAAGCACAACTGGAGGACCTGTTTCCCCGCAGCCTGTTTCAGGCACGGGAAGCAGCACCACAAAACCTGACGTTTCAGGATGCCAATAATCGAAGTGTGGAATCACAGGTGATGCAGATGACCAAAAACTCAATGATGCAGCAGTTCGCCGTGGAAGTGATGATGGCACAGATGAATCAATTATTGACGGTCATTTCAGAACGGGCCTGAGGTTCAAACTCGGCTTTCAGGAAACATCAGATCTATTGAAAGGAGCAGCAGATGTTAAAAGGAATTGATATCAGTACCAGTGCCCTGATCGCTCAGAGGCAACGTATGAACACGATTGCGGGGAATATCGCCGCGGTCAACGTCTCACACGATCCCGCAAGTGGGGAAGAGCCCTTTTATCGCCGGATTGTCACCTTCCAGGCAGATACGGAAAGCCTGGACCAGAGTGCCTCGGGAGCCGGGGTAAAATATCATGTAGAAATTGATACAGACACACCGCTAAGAAAAACTTATGATCCCGGACACCGCCATGCGGATCAGGATGGGAATGTTACCTATCCTAACATCGATCTGGTGACGGAGTTCGTCAATGCACTGGAAGCAGGCCGCGCCTATGAGGCGAATATTTCGGCTCTGGATATCACCAAGGATATGTTCAACACGTCGTTGCGGATTTTGGCATAAACGATAAATATATAAAGCTTTAAATAATCATCTGATCTCAGGGAAGGGAACAGTATGACCAGTTCCATCAGTCATATCGGTAACTCATTACTGCCCGGTCTTTCACCGGCAGGACTCAAAGATGCAGGCGCGGGCACCCCCGCTAGCGGGCCTTCGTTTCAAAATATGATGTTACAGTCTCTGGACAGCGCCAATCAGTTGCAGCTGCAGTCCGAGCAGGCGATTCAGGCGGGGCTGCTGGGTGAGGACATTACCCAGGCGGAAGTCTTTTCCTCGGTCAAGAAGGCGGATCTGGCTCTGCGAATGATGGTTCAAATGCGAAATAAGCTTCTGGATGCTTACAATGAGATCCAGAAAATGCAAATGTAAAACTCAGATAAATCAGGCAGCACTTTCACCATTTTGACACGGATTCGTCGATTGGTCACCCGGTATGGATACGATAAAAAAAATATATCAGCAGTTCTCAAACCTGTTTCAAACAATGTCAGGCAGCCAGCGCGCGATTTTGCTGTCCGTTCCCCTGCTGATGATGCTGGCTTTTGGCCTGCTCTTTTTCCGGGACAGTCAATCGAGCTATGTTTCGCTTTCCCTGGGTAAAGATTTTACCACCGAAGAGGTGATTCATGCCGAGGAAGTTCTGCTGCGGGCCGGGTTAACCGATTTCTCCAGAAAGGGACAGCGGATTCTGGTTCCACAGAATGAAGTACCCCGCTATAACGCCGCACTGATTGAAGGGGGCGGACTCCCCACAGACTGGGCCTCTGAATGGCAGGAGCAGTTTGAGAAATCAAGCATGTTTGTCAGTAAAGATCAGCTGCAGGTCATGCGTGATATTGCCCTGGGGAACCAGTTGCGGCGGATGATCCGGGCGATCCCGGCTGTGGAAGATGCCAGCGTGATGTGGGCCCGCTCGAAAAAACGGTTACGCTGGAATAACACCACTCCGGAAGTGACGGCAACCATCATGGTCAAACCCCGTCCGGGAAGGGAACTGACTCCGCTTCTGGTGACCAGTCTCAGAGCTGCCGTCTCAACCATGGTTCCCGATCTGACCGCTGATTCGGTCACAGTCTTTGATCAATCCACGGGAACCTCGTATACGGCGGATGATAAAAACGACGCCTTTGACAGTAAGTTCATCAGCTGGGTCAACAAACATACCAAAAACTATCAGGATAAGATTCACGATTCACTCTCCTATATTCCGGATGTGATCGTGAATGTGAATGTCGACGTCGAGAACCTGAAACGGTATGTCGAACGCAAGCAGGAGATCAGTACAGACGGCTCAGTGACACTGCAGTCGAAAGAGCAATCCACCGAACGCAGCCTCGTGGAAAAACCGACCCGGGCAGAACCGGGAGCCCGTTCCAATCAGCCTAATTCACTGGCGGTCGCGCGGGGCAACGAAAAAAATGAGAAGGTGACAGAGACGAATAATGAAGCCACCACAGCTCCTTCCTTTACCTGGACGGAGAAAGAGTTTGTCGCAGCCATGCCCAGTACGGTGCAGGTTTCTATTTCCATTCCGGAAGATTATTATTCTGCCGTGGCCCTGAAGCGGGGAATCAAAAAAGGAGAAGCGGAAGCTGATCTGGCCGCCTTCAAACAGGCAACTGCCTCGATCCAGACTGAAGTCGAAACGAGTATTCAAAAACATGTCCAGAAGCTGATTCCCTCGCAGTCAGCCACAGATGCGGTCAGTGTCGCTTCGTATGTCCGCGTTGATGCGGAGGTGCCTGAACTCGAATTACCATTAACGGAAAGCGTCGGTGAATTTGTGAGCCAGTGGGGCAGTACCATTGGTCTGGGACTGTTTGCGATCTGGGCATTATGGATGCTGAATAAGAGTATGCCTCAGCTGGAAGAGGTCAGTTCAGAAGAACTTGAACTGCCAGTCAAAAAAACCGCTGCCGCTACCCCGGATGAAGAAACGGAAAAACCGAAAAAAGCACCGACCCAACGCGATGAGGTTCAGTTGCTGGTTCGTGATAATCCGGAAGTTGCTGCGATGGTGTTACGAAAATGGATCCACTCAAAATCCTGAGCCGCGTATTTGAATTGATGATAATGTAATTTGTTTTGCAGGCTGAAAAATGGATGAACTACAAAAAGCCGCTGTGTTGTTGCTGAGCCTGGATAAGGCGCTTGCCGCTGAAGTACTCAGCCTGATGTCCAAGGATGATGTCGAAAAAGTAACGATGACAATTGCCCGGATACAGGATATTTCCAAAGAGCAGCAGGCCAGCGTCCTGAGCGAATTTACAAATCTGCGCGGCGAACAGACCACAATGGAGCGGGGCGGTCTGGATGCCGTAAATGAACTGCTGGAACAGTCACTTGGTAAAGAAGGTGCAGGTTCGATCCTCGACAGCATTAATCAGACCATGAATTCGGTCCCGTTCGGATTCCTGCAGAAGTCTGGCGCAAACAACCTGCTGACATTCATCATTGAAGAACATCCCCAGACGATCGCTATGATCATGTCACACCTGCCGAGTAATATGGCTGCGGAAGTCCTGGCCGGGTTGCCTTCCAATAAGCAGATGGACGTGATCAAACGTATTGCCAATATGGAACAGACGAGCCCCGAAGTGATTAAGGATGTCGAGAAGAGCCTGGAACATCGTATGAAAAATACCTTCAGCCAGGGGACGGAAAAAGCGGGAGGTGTGGAACTGGTGGCGGAGATCCTGAACGTGACAGACCGCATGACCAACAAAGGGATCCTGGAAAGCATGGACCAGGAAACCCCCGATTTGGCAGATGAAATTCGCCGTCTGATGTTTGTCTTCGATGACCTGGTGAAACTGGATAACAAAGCGATTCAGGCGCTGCTCAAGGAAGTGGATACCAATCAGTGGGCGGTTGCCTTGAAAGGGGCCTCCGAAGAGATCAAACAGAAGGTACTGGGCAACCTGTCTCAGCGGGCAGCGGATATGTTGCGGGAAGAAATGGAATACCTGGGACCCATTAAAGTCAGCGATGTGGAAGCCGTTCAGCAGCAGATTGTGGACAGTGTCAGGCGTCTGGAAGATGCTGGAGAAATCGAAGTCGCCGCCGGTAACGAGAGTGAGCAGTACATTACCTGATCGCTGCCGGGTTTTGCCCTGAAAATATAACGGACCTCATACATACAGGATTGATAAAGTCAAAGATATGGCGGAACTGGAAACAGCAAAATTGTTAAAGGCGGATGCGTTTCGCGCGCTGGGATCGAAAATCGCCTATAACTTCAATGATATTGAGAAACGCTGTGAAGAGTATATTTTAACTGTGCGGAACCAGACGCGTCAGATGATTATTGATGCTCAAGCAGAAGCAGAACAGATCAGGCAGGATGCGCATCAGTCAGGAAAACAGCGGGGGCTCGAAGAGGCGTCGCGTGATATCGAAGCGCAGATTCATGACCGCTCTGAAACACGGGCCAGTCAGATCGTGGAAGAAAAACTGGGCACGGTATTTCCCGCAATGCAGGCGGCTGTCGCAGGATTGCAGCAGGAGCAGGTCAACTGGAGGCAGACCTGGGATACGACCGCTGTCAAAATGTGCCTCGTGATTGCCGAAAAAATAGTGCGGCATGAGATCAAGACTCACCCCGAGAATGTGATACCGATGATGAGTGAAGCGCTCAAGCTGGCATCGGGAACCCAGCAGATCCGCTTCCTGTTGAATCCGACGGATGTAGTCCATCTGGGTAAAAATCCCAGGAGCTTCATCACCAACCTGACGGGATGTCAGACCTGCGAAATTATTGAAGACGAATCCATCTCCCCGGGGGGA
>NZ_CAXAVM010000241.1:0-10132 GCF_963972345.1 uncultured Gimesia sp.
TATGAGCAGGCAGTATAACCTAAACCCAGCGCCCACTATTTCTGGGGAACTTCAATTAGGCGTTAACCCCGGTTTATTAATATGATAGTATTAGCCGCGGCTGATGGGGTTTACAGCAATTTTCCAGTCGCTCCACTTATTCATTTTCCAACTCTATGATAGATTCATCTTTCGCTGCATTTTATTGCTATGTGTCAGTTTGCACCTCGTCCCACTGGTCATCGCCGGTCAGCCACTCGAATGCATAGTGTCGTTGGAAAAGAACGGGATAAATCAGATCACCTGGCAGGGTACTTTCGCGGATCGCGGGACGAGCATAGCAGTGTAGATTGTAAGTACGATCATTCTCCGCGAGAATTTCACCGGGCAGCCGCAGTCGTGCGGATGATACGAATGGCTCGATGGATTCACCACGTCCGGGCATAATGTCATCTACCAGGGAACCTGTATCACAGGTTTGTGTTGGCAGACCCAGCGAATGGACCTTATTGATCGCCCAGAGCAATGCCCATTGCGCCTCCTGACGCCAGCGCGCTTCGCTGAGTTCATCGTCCGTCGAGGCGGTTGATTTCATTAGCGTCTGTTCAGCGGGAGATGCATACTGCCAGATCGATTGCTCGATGAGCCATTCGGCGATTGGTTCCGGATCGACGCCGTAACCAGTCGCGGCGATCGCATGCAGAATTATTGTTCGAATGGCGATTTCCTGTGACGTACGGGGAGTCGGTTCGTCGTAGTCCGCGATGGCCGGCAGCGAATCTGCTACGTCGATGCCATGCGATGCGGCCCATTGTCTGGTTTTGATCATGCTGGCCTTGTCACATAATTGGAATGGGAGTGAATCGTCTCAATATTAACTATAAAGGGGAGAGTTTCAAACAGAAATCGGTTCCTGGATCCTTTTGAGATTCCATGTCGCCCACCCTCATCTTGCCTTCCGCAAGATAGCTCTGGGATTTGACTACCGCGTCATGGAGAGAGCAGGACATTGGAAAAAGACCTGATTAGTGCGGGATGTGAGAATCATCCCAGATAAAAAGTACACTCACTTTATTTCTTTGCATCAGCAGATGGTACCTCAAAATCTTGCGTCGTTTTTTGTTTAGGGAGATCAACTTTTGTTTCATACGAACCAAATAATTGGTTGCCTTCGGGAAGTTGCATTCCATCTGGTAGGGTGACAGAGACGCCATCGTTTCCTGAGATTCGTACGATATATGGTCCACCTATAATCCCTTTACCTGTTTCAGTGGCATATTGGCCTTGCTTGATCATGGCAACTGAAGCAGGTCCGGAATTTCCTTTGGTAGAATCGGGTTCCAGGATTATTTCCCCAACCGGGACTGGCTCCCCAGCGAAAGTGACTTTACCAGACAGACTATATTTCTCTGGTCCATCCGCTTCTCCCTCACCACAGCCGAGAGAGATTAAAGTTAACATCGTAATTAGACTTAAAACTTTCATATCAGTCCTGCATAAATAGCTATATGTTGTTTGTGAAAAAACAGTCCTTACTGTCTTACTTTGGGCAAGCGTTTCAGTAGGGACTGTGAGCCAGGCATTAAACACGCCCTTGCTTCAGAGCAGGTGTGGGTACTCTTTCCGTATTCTACAACGCTGGCAAGAGCATCGGGTAATTATTGGCCGAGGCCTCCCACAGGCAATCCATCTGCACGATTTGCCAATTGCCTTAAGTGGGTGATATCAGTATTCTCACTGAAGAAATGCACGGAGCCATCTACCATTGACATGTGACAGCCCCCGACATGTTCGCTGCCAAAGAGGCGTCCATCAATATCCCAGGAGCCACTTACAGGAACTGCGACACTATTAATTTGATCGGTCATCGCGGCAACCGCACTGTGCATCACCCAGTTTCCACCGCTGACATGGGGACCTGATGCCCAGGTATTGTAGGCAGCAGGACGCATTTCCTTCGTATTCATATATTTGCTTTCGCCAAGCATGAAGACATTGGTTGTACCATCAATGACATCCCGGAATCTTCTACTGGTATTAATTGAAAACATCCCACTATCAAAGAAGACTCGTCCGGCTGCATTGGCAGTACACGGCATTGTTGTTCCTGTAGCGGGACGAGCTCCCCCACCCATGACAGCGAAATAATTACTATTAGCAGTGTGAGCTGAAGAGCGAGGATCTGATGGACACTGATATTTAGAAAGTGCTCGGTTCTGTTCGGTTGAATTGATCGATAATGTGCCTGAATAAGGTGCGGGCACACCCGCCGTTATTTTGAAAATCGGTGTAAAGTGAGCATTGAAATTAAATGAATTGTACCGATTCGCCTCGTCCATATATGGTAAAATCATTACCATCCAGTTGGCTCCTGCATTATCAAATCCAGAGGGCGAAGCGGGATTACAAGTCCCATTTACGTACCCTTTGACAATGATTCCAGATGGCATCACCCGATGAGTATCATGATAATTGTGTAGTGCCAGTGAAATCTGCTTCAAGTTGTTTTTGCAGGTGGAACGCCTTGCTGCTTCCCGGGCTTGCTGCACCGCAGGCAGAAGTAAAGCAATCAGAATAGCAATAATCGCTATCACCACCAATAGTTCAATAAGCGTAAATGCAGAACGGTACTTTACTTTTGACATCCTTAAACTCCTCTGAGCACTAGAAAAGATCTGGAAATAGATATTTTCCCGAGTAGACATCAACGAGGAGGCGGCATGGACAGCAAACAGTCATGCTTTGAATCGCTCTCATCTCAATTGACGAATTCACGAAAAACGAAGCATGCCAGTCCACCACATACTAGAGGGGTAGCTTGAAAGAAGATTCGACATTGATTATCTGCGTAATCTTCAGCAGGCAGTAGCTAATAGATTAACTTACACTTATTGGATATTCAACATTTTTTTGCTGCAAAGCATTCCATTTAGCATTTTAGAAAAACAACGAGAATCAGCTTGGATTCACTATAAACGGTTCTATTGAGACAGAAATGTCCAGAAGACCCCAAATGGGGCATTACTCGAATGGTACTGTCATTTTTTAAACTTGTGCGTACTGCCTGGGCACTCATTTCTCATCACCCTCTGGCAGTAATTGCAACTTGAGCGGGATATTTTTGATGAGACTCGTATTGTGACGCTGGCGGATTATCTCGATTTTTTCGATGTCCTGTTTCTGTCCGAACGACTGGGAAACGCGGATGTGGTATTGTTGTCCGTCAGGTTCGATGATGGTCGAATAGAGTCCCCGTAACGGTTTTTTGTGACCACGCAGGTAGACACGGCACTCGTATTGCGTCAGCTTATCAGCGGTTTCCCTGTTCAACTGTAACACGGCTGCCGTTTTATCGTAGGCGATTTGCATTTTGCGTGTATCAGGGTCCCTTTCCCTCGCTCGTTTCGGGTCGAGATACCAGGTGACCCCTTCGGCGATTTTTACCGGCTCGTCGGGAATGTTTTTCAATGTTTTGACGATAATCATGTTTTCAACAGGGTATTTGATCTCCAGTGAGATTTCCTCTGGCCATTGCGCAAGAGCGCTCTTATAAGGCGCAGCGGTAGACACGATCAGTCCTTTTCGTGGGGTGTTGACCGTCGAGGCCATCGTGTGTCGATCTTCATCGGCGGTGATTACTGTTGGCAGGACGGGCGAGATAGTCAGTCGACCGTCAACCTGAAATATCATGCTCAGTGGTGGCAGGTCGTCTTCCTGGCGCCAATGGACATCGAAGGATTTTACTCGCTTGAGAATT
The DNA here is from genome assembly GCF_963972345.1 of uncultured Gimesia sp. Classification (NCBI taxonomy): domain Bacteria; kingdom Pseudomonadati; phylum Planctomycetota; class Planctomycetia; order Planctomycetales; family Planctomycetaceae; genus Gimesia; species uncultured Gimesia sp. Next base: position 3,737 of record NZ_CAXAVM010000241.1, read on the forward strand.
TCATCTGACTTTTCCTGACTCAAAATCTCGCCATCTGGAGTCCAGAGCATGCTGGGAATTGACATTCCGGTTGAACGAACCCCGTCCTTCTGCCAGGCAAGATAGAGCAGCTTCGGAGTGGTGACCGGCTTTTCCGGATCAGGAAGACCCAACGGAAGCGTGTCTGATTCGGTCGGGCGATGTTCGGGTTCTGCCTGCTCAGTTGCTGCTTTCTGACCCGATTGAGCGGCCCTGCCAACGGGTAAAAGAAGAAGACCGGACATGACTGCGACCATCCACAGCCATTGCGGGCAGCGTGATAGTTGTGGATGGTTGACGGATTCTGATGTCTGCGAACAGGCACTGGAAGTGGTCGAGATTGTGAGAACTGAGAAGCAGGCAGACAGCCGTTTCATTTGTGTTTCCTTGTAGTGGTGGTTGAGAGTTGAGTCCGTTGTGGACAGGCCCCCAACTTGTCCCTCCGGTAAACCACGGGAATAGAAGGTGTCACCTTCATTGGCCTGTGTCATTGGCGGGGTTATTCTCAAGATCCTCTACATTTATTTCAACGTGATCATCAAAGATGTAAGTTGCGCCATCTTTTTCAGGCCGTGAGTACTTCCAATTAAAGCACCGTAATACGGCTCCTGCTAAGTCCCGAATACGATCCCACCGTGGATCATCTCTTAGCGGCTCGGGATCACACCAGAATACTTCATTGTGAGGACCGGACAATTCCGTAAGAAATTGGTCCAGTGCTTCGATTGCCTCTAACTGCTCCGTTGTTACTTCGTGATTCGTAACAAATTCCATTTTGTGATGATCAAAGTCAGACACCAATTCATCACCAATACACACTCCTTGTGGAAATAAGCTGATCTGCACATCGGCGGGTGAAGCTAGAGCGAGAATTTGATTGCGAAACATGATCATTGTTCTGAGTCGATAACTTATTGAATACCCGTATCATAGACAGAATCGATTCCGTCTCAATCTACCAGCATCTTGTTTAGTGTCAACCGGAATTGGACAGGGCTTGCATCCATGGAAAGATTAATCAGGGAAGATCGGCATGACAGCGGACGTTAATCTTCTCCTTTCTATCAAGATCACGCATCATGACCACTTCAATTCACGAAGCCATGTCGATTGTTAGTTCATACGAGTTACAAGCCAATGAGCAGCGAGGCCGTCTCGAAGCACAACGACACCCTCAACCCCTGACATAGTAGACCATGTCCAAGGTGGAGTCCTGAATCGCCAAACCTCGTCATCTTCAAGTAGCAGGTTGCCAGGATCTCCCAATCCCTGTAAATCGATTCTGGCTTGATCCACAGTAATATTTTCAGACATGAGTTCGCGAAGCGTGGAACCAGCGACTGGGATTTCGTCTGGGTTTCGCAGTCCCAATGATTGTTTTCGCATGATTTTGGAGTCATAACTTGAACGAAGCGGAATTATTTCAGAAAAACCTATTTAGAGCAGAGTCACAGAGTCCGTATGATTCTGTTATGTTGCTTTCGTGGATTTGATCGCAGCAATTAGTTCTCGCACACCATCATCAAAGGACGTTCTGAAGTCAGCATACTTCAGGTCAACAAATAATGGGGGAATGTCACAGCTCTCAACGACCAATGGCAGAATGCGAATTCCTTTGTCGCCAAGCTGACGCATTAATGATGAACTCATTTCACGAACAACCCAAGGCTTGGTAACAGATCGCGGTGACAAGACTGCAATTAGGTAGTCACTTGATTTTAGCCCCTCATTAATTTTTTCGACAATGCTGTCGCCGACGAGAATCTCGCGTTTGTCATACCATGCAAATAGTGCTCGTTGGTCAAGTTCATGAGCGAGCCGATCGACAAATGGTTTGTCCTCAGAAGCATGACATAGAAAAAGGCTCGGAGGTTCGTATGCACCCGCAATGCGACCATCGATTTCTGTCATAAAGGCCTCTGCATCACGAATTGCCTGATCATTTATCGTGATGGTGCAACTTACGAATGCGCTGTCGTCGTAAATACTGGATTCAAGGCTGATGACACGATTGGCTTCCTGCAAAGGTGACAGAGAGAGCCGGCCAGCAGTTACCGCGTTCTCGAAATAGTCTCGGAGGATATCGCCGTTCGAATTTTCTGCTGGAAGAAAGAAGGGGGTAGAAATATGTGCAAAAAGACCGTGATCAGCAGAGTTTCCAAATACTGCATGTGTGGACCGTGTGCACAATTCCCCTGACGATCCAATGACGCGATTGCAGAGTTGAACTTGGATGCCAATGGGAATTTCCGACAGGAGTATGTCGCCGTGATCCGCGGCAATCAGATCAAAGACGTCTCCATCTTCGGCGAATACCTCAGTGCCGTCGGCAAACAGAGTTTCGCAGTATTTATCGGTTTTGAGTCGCACCTTTGTGGTCCATTTCGATGTTGCTGCATAACGACTAAAATCACTGGACTGATGCCAGCGACGTGGATTTTAAATTCAACCCGGATGACAACTCCGCGTGCATTTTTTGATTCTTTGTGGCTGATCAGTTTTTCAAACCGGGAACTGACTCCACGATGAGATCTTGAAGATATGTTTTAATGACTTCAAATGTGAAACTACCGACAACATTAAGGGTCTTGTTCCATCGTGTATCGTCTCTCGCAGCGGCTATGAAGTCGCAACCTTTCCATGTGAGAGGAAAATATATGCATTGACGCTCATCATTTTCAATCACACGACCATCAATTGGGTAGAAGGACCGTGGGCTGCCGCTGGGAGACGAATTAGCGAGGCGTCCGGCGATAAGATCAGCCTCAATCAGCCAGATTATGTGTTGATCGATGGTTTCGCTGTTCGCGGCTGGATATGGCAGGGTGCAATCGCTCTCGTAGAACAGAAGTAGCTCACGGATTAGATTCATATCGCGTTTCATGCGATGGTTCCTGTGCGGGTATCTGAATGTAAAAGCCGGTTGGCGGTCATTGTGTAACTGGTTTGGAAATAACAATTGATCGACAAAAATAATTCCGTCTCAATCTACCAGCATTTTGTATAGTGTCAACCGGAATTGGCCAGGGCTTGCGTACACAGAAAAATTATTCAGCTCAGGTCAAACTGCCATAAAACCGCTGAATCAGTCATTTTTGCGGGCATCATTCACAAATATGGTTTGAGAGACTAGAATCGGTCGCTCGTACTGAACTTTGCTGTGTTCAGAAGTGTCAGCTCTGAGTCGATGCGCGAAGAAAATTGAGACCTTAATTTAGAAACCACTATGATTACTATTGTCGATTATGGAATGGGGAATCTGCGGAGCGTTCAGAAGGCCTTTGAGAAGGTCGGAGCGGAAGCCGTCATCTGCGCTGATCCGGAGAAAATTGCGAAGGCCTCCAAACTGATTCTGCCCGGCGTCGGTGCCTTTCGCGATGCGATTCAGGCACTCAAGGATCAGTCGCTGGTCGAACCGATTCTGGAACATGTTCAGTCCGGCAAACCCTTTCTGGGGATCTGCCTGGGGCTGCAGCTGCTGTTTGATGTCAGTTACGAAGACGGCGAATACGAGGGGCTGGGCATTATCCCCGGCAAGGTCGTTCGTTTTGAAGATCAACCCGATATGAAGATCCCCCACATGGGCTGGAACCAGATTGAACGAACCGCCGAACACCCGATCCTGGCAGGCGTACCCGCGCACGAGCATTTCTACTTTGTACACAGCTACTACGTGGCTCCCGATAACGCAGAGGATGTCGCCGCCTATACCGAATACGGGTGCCGCTTTGCTTCGATGGTCGCCCGCGATAATATTGTCGCCGCGCAATTTCACCCCGAAAAAAGTCAGAATGCGGGACTCAAACTCCTGCAGAATTTTGCTTCCTTTTAATTACACACATCAGCGAAAAGAAAGTCAGCTCAGCTATGGAAATACTGCCCGCCATCGATATCCGGGGAGGCAAATGCGTGCGTCTGCGACAAGGCGATTACGGACAGGAAACCGTTTTCGGCGATGATCCGACCGAAATGGCCCGTCGCTGGGCCGACGGCGGTGCGCAGCGTCTGCACCTGGTGGACCTCGACGGCGCCAAAGCCGGGCAGCCCGTCAACCACGAAGTCGTCCGCAAGATCGTGGAAGCGGTTTCGGTTCCCTGCCAGATGGGGGGCGGCATTCGCGATGAAGCTTCCATACAGCTGATGCTCGATGATGTGGGCATTGACCGCGTGATCGTCGGCACCCAGGCACTCAAAGATCCGCAGTGGTTCAAACAGATGGTGCAGCGTTATCCCGGTCGTCTGGCGTTGGGACTGGATGCCCGCGATTCCAAAGTTGCCACCGAAGGCTGGCTGGATGTTTCCGAAACGTCCGCCATCGATCTGGCGAAAGAATATGTCGACGTTGAGCTGGCGGCGGTCATCTACACCAACATCGCCAATGACGGGATGATGCAGGGCGTGGATGAAGCGACGATTCAGGATATGATTTCGCTGGCCGAACTCGGTCTGCCCGTGATCGCGTCCGGCGGCGTGACGACGTTGAAGGATGTCTCGCGCCTGGCAGAAGTCAGTCGTGCCCAACCCAGACTGGTGGGAGCGATTATCGGTCGCGCCTTGTACGAGGGGACCATCGAAGTTCCCACCGCCATTGAAGCCGCCGGTTCTTAACTTTTTCCGCAGAACAGGACCGGAACACAGGCAATGACGGAAGACGTTGACGAGGCAAAACTGTTCCGTGCGCGGCTGCTGGTGCTGCTGGCATCCGTACTCTGGAGTCTGAGCGGCGTATTCATCAAGTCTCCGCCGTTTCAGTCGATTCCCGAAGCGGATCGTGGGCTGATCCTTGCCTGCTATCGTGCGTTTTTTGCCGGGCTGTTTCTGCTGCCTTTCGTGAAATTCAGATACGTTCGCTGGCGTCCCGGTCTGATTCCGCTGTTGATCGCGTTTGCGTCGATGAACTTCCTGTTCGTGACCGCAATGACGAAAACTTCCGCTGCCGCTACGATCTTTCTGCAGAATACCAGCGTGGTCTGGGCGATGCTGTTCGGACTGATCTTTCTCAAGGAACGCATCGAAGCCGGTTCGATTCTCGCCATGTTCATTGTGCTGGTGGGCATCTTCTGCATTGTGGTCGGCGACTGGTCGGGTGAAAACTTCACCGGCAACCTGATTGCCCTGCTCAGCGGCATTTCCTACGCGCTGGTCGTGATCTTTTTTCGCGTGTTGCGTGATGAACATCCGGCGTGGCTGGTCGCACTCAGTCTACTGGTCTCCGCGGCGATCATTGCTCCCTGGGTCCTCTCACTGGGAATCCGATTGACGTGGCTGCAGCTGTCTCTGATTGCGCTGTTGGGGGTCGTGCAGATGGGAACGCCTTACGTGGTTTTCTCTCACGCGGTCAAAACGGTCAAGTCGCAGGAAGCGGCGCTGCTGGTGCTGACCGAACCCATTCTAAACCCGATCTGGGTCTGGCTCTTCTGGGGCGAAACCGTCTCCCTGCATACGCTCGTTGGTTGTGCGCTGATCATTCTGGGGCTGCTCGTCCGGTTTCTGTTCTTCCGACCAAAGCCTCTGCCGAAGCCTGTCAACGCAGGGGCAGTTTGACCGTCTGCATTTCGTGGTAGCGGGCCTGTGGTGTTTTGAGTTCGGACTGGAAAAACTTGATGGTATCCACGCTGACTTCACCCCACTCGGCGTTCTTGCGATCCCGCAGGATATCAAACAGATCTTCCGAGGGTTTGGCTTTGACGCGGGCCAGGGTCAGATGGGGATGAAAGCCTTTCCGCTCGCGGGGGTAACCCAGTTTTTCGGTTTCTTCTTCCAGGTATTCGACCATTTCCAGCAATGCACTGGCATCCGAGATGCCGGCCCAGATGACGTTGGGATGATCTTCACGGGGAAAGGCGCCTAATCCTTTGAAAGCCAGTTTGATCCGTTTGAAGCGACTGCGCATTTCTTTCAGGATTCTGCTGACGGGCATGATGTCTTCCATTTCCGTCGGTCCCAGGAACTTCAGCGTGATATGCATCTGTTCGACATCGACGGGTTTGACAGCCGGTGCCAGCTTTTCGAGTCGGGGCATTAATTTTTTCAGACCACGGGGCGGCTGGATGGGGACGGCGATAAATGTTCGCGTGCGTTGATTACTGTGCATCATGATTCTCAGGGGGAAGCAGCAGAGGGGAAATAAGCGATTGCCTATTTCTTCTTCTGGTTCCAAAGTGCTTTCAATTGATCAAAGCCCTGCAGGGGCTGTTCTCCGGTTTTCATTTCATCGGTCAGTTTGGGAGGCGGACCTTGTTTACCAGCTCGTTTGCGTTGCTGCTGCGGTTTTTTCTGCTGCGACCCCTTGTTGTGTCCGCTGTTCGAGGTCTTTTTCTCCGGCGCTGCTGTCGGTTTTGCGGATTCTGTAGTCGCCGGTTTCTCGGCAGGTTTGGT
>NZ_CAXAVM010000242.1:0-10082 GCF_963972345.1 uncultured Gimesia sp.
CGGCACCGCGCGGGGCGACAGCATGGACCGACGCGATTGCTGCCTGAATCGTATAACTGCCTACTTCACCGGAGGCAATCGCCTGCTCCACCAGTGCCGTTCCTTCACGGATCTTATCCTGATCCCATAAAGAACGATCCTGATCTTCCAGCAGAATCAGATCTCCGTTTGCAGTCGAACGGGCTTCGCGGCGGGACTCGTGAATCAGCATCAAGGCCAGTAACCCTTTCACTTCCGGGTCATCCAGCAGACCCAGCAGCAGGCGTCCCAGTCGGATCGCCTCTTCCGATAAATCTTTGCGGGTCAGGGAATCACCGGACGAAGCAGAATAACCTTCGTTGAATACCAGATACACGACCGTCAACACAGCATCCAGTCGTTCGGGGAGATCTGCCCGATCCGGGACCACATACGGAATCCCCGCATCACGGATTTTTGACTTGCCCCGCACGATCCGCTGCGCCATCGTGGCAGGTGACGTCAGAAATGCACTCGCAATTTCTTCAGTAGTCAAACCACACACTTCCCGTAACGTCAGCGGAATCTGTACCTGGGGTGCAATCGCCGGGTGACAGCAGGTGAAGATCAGTCGCAGTCGGTCATCCTCGACTTCACTGTCCGACTTGTCGGCATTCAGACCGGCGATGCTTTCCAGTCTCTGCGCCACTTCCAGCTGAGCCTCGTCAAAACGGACGCGACGGCGAATATGATCGATGGCTTTAAATCGACCCGTTGAAACCAGCCATGATCGGGGATTGGCGGGGATTCCATCACGGTGCCACTGTTCGACTGCCGCTGCAAACGCTTCATGCATCGCTTCTTCTGCCAGATCGAAATCACCGATCAGCCGAATCAATGTAGCGAAAACACGACGCGACTCCGTCCGGTAAACTTCGTCTACTTTCGCTCGAATTTCTGCAGAGGAAATCTCACTCATCCGACTACTTCTTTTGCTTCAGACGGAAACAGCATCTATCGGCTATCTGGTTGATACTACGAGCCGTGAGAGACTGGCAGGATCTATTTATTCTTGATGATCTTACTCAAAATGGGATGATTATCCCGAATGTGATAGGACAATGCCTTGCGGGCCGCTCGCCAGTCTTTCTTCATTAAAGCAGTCAGAATCGCCTGATGCTGTCTGACCGTTTCAATGGCGGTTTCCCGGTCCTGGTCTTCCCAGTCAAACAGGATATCATAATACCTGCCCTGTCGCTGGAAAAAGTCTTTTATGTAATAATTGCCCGCTTTTTCGATCAGGTATTCATGTAAAGAATTATCGATCTGAACGCCTTCTCTGGCACTCTGTGGAATCACATTGCCGTCCAGAATCTTCTGCAGATCTGCTTCTTTAAGATGGGGTTTCGCCAACTCCAGTGCTTTGAGCTCCAGCAGTTCCCGCACTTCCAGAAAGGCCTGCATGTCTTCCTGGCGAAACGGTCTGAGCCGCCAGCCACGCCGGGGAATATGATCCAGAATCCCGGTTCCTGCCAGGCGATTTAAGATAATCCGCAATGAAGAACGGCTGATCTTGTATTTACGAGCGGTCACTTCTTCACGGATATCGATCGGCTCTCCTTTCAGGCTGAGCTTCACAAAATCATTCGTGATCACTTCAAACATGTCTGCCGGCGGTTCAGGCAGCTTTGAAGTCTGGCCTCGTTTGAGGGGCTTGATCTGCTCTGCATTCCGAACCAGTCTGCGGTTCGCACCTTTCTGCAGCAGACCTTCTTCAACCAGTTCGGCCAGTGCAATCCGAACCGGGGAAAAACTGACCTGATAATGTTCTGCCAGTGACTCCAGAGTCAACTGCGCCGGCAGATCCTGCCCACTCCGCAAGCGAATTTCCAGATCATTCTTGATGTAGTTCTTGAGAGACATGACGCGATTCTGAGACCAACCGTCTTTGTGGTGAAGTGCATAAGACAAGGCGCAACCAGGAGCAAAGGATTACTGCTTCTCCTTCCGATCCAGTTTACAATTCACGCTTCCTGTATGAAAGGCAACACCTTCATAAAAGCGCAAAACACCGACTCTCTGTACATTCCACTGATCTCTCGACTACACGCCCAGTTCCTCCCAGGGACCGGTGATCGCAAACGTCACGCCTGGATCCTGAATATTAACGAACAGCCATTCGCCATCCGGACTGAAACAGGCTCCCGCCCATTCACCGCCGCTGAAATCTCCTGCCAGCGCACCATGCTGACCGGCTTTCAACTCGATATTGTTAACCGCGACTGTCTTCAATTCCCCTTTGCGCGACAGGGCATGTAGACGCAGGGGTTTCAAATCAGCGTCTTCGCAGAGAATCAGACCGCCCCTGGGACTGACCGTCAAATTATCCGGACTGTCCAGGATGTCATGGCTCGGCGATTGAAATACCAGTTCCAGGATGTGTTCTCGGGGAGAGTAGGACCAGACCTGCCCCAGGCCGGCTTCGCCCCCATTGGTACAATTAAAGTACACGACCCCATCGCCAAACCAGCAGCCCTCCAGGCGACCAAATGTCGTTGCCCCTTTGTCTTTTCCCTGTGAGTAAACGCCGAGCCCATCTTCTTTGCCCGGAGTATTACGACGCAGGGGATCTTGAATATCAACCCACTCTGCTTCATAACGAATGCCATGTCGGGCACCAGTCCGCAGATCAGCTTTGCCTTTAATCTTAATCATCTGCAGGCGGCCCCCTTTCGTGAGGACCTCCGGTTCGTTCGGGAGAAATCGATAGAAACCGGCTGTATCACGATCCTCGGTTTCGTAGATCGTGCCATCGGCGGGATCGATGGCCAGTGCTTCATGAACGAAGCGGCCTAAAGCCTGTAACGGTTCTCCAGAAGCTTTCCCTTCTGCGGGAACTTCAAACACCCAGCCATGATGTTTTTCATGCTCGTATTGAACATCCCGAAAGCTTTCTTTGGGACCGATCACCGTTTCTTCACAGGAGAGCCAGGTTCCCCAGGGAGTCGGTCCGCCGGCACAGTTCTGCACGGTTCCCGCCAGACTCGTCCAGCTCCTCAACCACTTCCCGGATCTGACATTGAACTGCAGATTAGAACAACCGCCGCCAGCCTTGGGGTCAAACGTCAGTTCAGCCGGTCCGAAACTTTTTGAACCCTTAATTTCGTGATTACGACAGAGCGTCACAATATCGCCGGTCTGGGAAATCACGCCCATCCCATCATGGCCTTCCGGCGTGATCACGCCGTCGGACATCACATCGCCCACCCAGCCAAATGACTGATAGCGAAATCCTTCCGGCAGTTTTAATAAAGGTAATCCGGTTGCTTCATCCCGGACCGGGTTGAGATGTGAATCACCTTTCTCAATCCCTTTCGCTTCAGCGGACAACAGAAAACGGGAGAAGACAGTTCCTGCAGCCGGAGCAGCAATGGCTGTTTTCAGAAATTGACGCCGCGATGAAGATGTACGCACGAATCCCTCTGTGAAATAACAAAACAGGACATCGTGTCAGTTTGTGGTTCGCACCATAGAACCCGTTGATGAACTGGCACTTCAGCCAGATAATACAATGTATTGTTAAGTTTTGATGAACAAACAATGAAGACTTCTAAATCAGATCTTCTTGCTCCCCTCACAACGGTCATTTTGAATGAGCGATCATCGAATCGGTGGCCTCTTCTCCCCTGGCACAAATGAGCACATGATCTCACTCTCAGCTGAAAAGACTCGACTTGACCCGCTCCTGACTTCTCACATACTTCGTAGTTATGCGTCGCGCGCGTTGGCCCACATTGCTCTCAGAGAGAATCCATTCATGACTGCTGTTTTTATCACTCATAAAACCACTGTAATATAGCCCTGATTCAAAATGGCTGTCCTGATCACTCAGCATCCATTCCCGTTGTTTCTGCCATTTTTGTACCCGATTCGCCACTTGTCAGTACCACTTTCACGCTCAATCACACCCAGTCAGGACCTGTATCACGACAATACCACGCATCCTGTCATCAGTTCACCTGAGCGCCGGCAGAAATGCAATTCTCTCCCAGCGGGTGGAGGTTCTGACTATCGTCGATCAGGGAATCGACGATTCAGGAATCTGAATACAGGGAACGTCGCGAATTTTATCAGATGCGCAGCAGCGAACGGAGATGAAAATTCGGCAGTATTTTCAGAGAGCAAACCAACCGGGAGCTGGTTAAGGTCCCTTTGACGAAGGAAATGAGAATCCGGACTGGCGGATCCTTGAAGGTTGCTGCTGAGGTTGCTCGCCGGCGTCCTTCAGCCCTGAACTCCCCTTCATCGCACCGCTCAACCCCAGCACTTCCGGATGCCGGGCGATACGATCACTGAAGACTCTGATATCGCGGGCAATCGGTTCCAGGTTATTCAACAATACGGTCAGTGAGGAAGCGGAACGGTTCATATTCCGATAGAGCTCCGGATCAGAAATGAATTTTTTCAGTGAACCATCTCCCTCGTTCAGAGCCCGGGAGAAGGAATTCAGTTCGGCCAGAATCGCATCCAGTCGGGAGAGACTGCGATCCATCTTGATCACCATCGACTGGCTGTGCTTCGCCAGCGGGTCGGTCACCTGTGACAGGTTATCCAGGTTCTGTCCGGCTTTCTGTACGGCCACTTCGACAGAAGCAATCGTACGTTGTGTGCTTTCGATCATGGCCGGCATGGCTGCCATCGAACGTTTCAGATTTTCCTGCTGTACGGGGTCGGCCACCAGGTGATTCACACTGGTCATCATCTGATTCATCTTCCGCATTGCCAGTGAGAACTCTTCCAGGGAAGTCGCCGTGCGTTCGATCACAACGTCCAGATTCCCCTCCTTGGTCTCCATCAGGCGATTCATGTTACTCGCGACCTTCTCCCATTCCTGGCTGGTCGTGGAAAAGGCATCCAGGGTTTTCGTCACCTGTTGCTCCATGCGATACACGATCTCCATCGGATCGCTCGACTCTCGCCCGACCAGACGATCCCCCGGATTCAGAAAATCGGGACTGACGCCGGGCTCAATCACAATCTTCGAGTCCCCCATGATTGAACTGACAATCTGTGGACTGGCATCTTTGCGCAGATGCTGAGACTCATCAATGTTCACCAGCAGCATCACTCCCGGCTTACTGTCACTGGTGATAATTTTATCCACTTCACCAATCCGGATTCCATGCCGCACGACAGGGGTTCCCTGGTGCACGCCGGAAATCGATTCGAACTTCATGGCAATTGTATATTTTTTCTTCCACAGCGTTTCCAGTTGGCCGAACTGAAAAATCATACCGGCTCCGGTGATCATTGCGGAAATCACAAACAGTCCTACGCGAAATTGAATCTGGCGGTCCGTCATAAATAACCTCTATTTCGATCTCGTCCTTGAGATCAATAACTCTGGTCTGGTTTTAAAAATTACTTCTGTCTGTCTCAGAACGATCTGGATCAGCTGGCTTCAGCCAGTTCCCGAATCCGGTCACCCGCTTCGCCATGCACAAACTGATGCACGCGGGGCGACTCAGACTGAAACGCTTCCTCAGCCGTCCCCTCAAAGACAATCTGTTCTTCCGTCGCATTCAGTCGGGCCAGTGGATACAGCATGATGATCCGGTCCGCGACTTTCTTGACGGTACTCATGTCATGTGTCACCACGATACTGGTGACCGGACGACTGGCACGTGTTTGTAAAATCAGTTCGTTAATCACATCGGTCATTACCGGGTCGAGCCCTGTGGTAGGTTCATCGTACAGCATTACTTCAGGTGTCATCGCCAGTGCCCGCGCCAGGCCGACCCGTTTTTTCATCCCGCCGGAAAGTTGAGCCGGTTTTTTCTGACTGATACTTTCAGACAGTCCCACCTCCCGTAAGCGTTCAACGACGATCTGATCGATGTCTTCTGTTTTCAGGCGCGTATTCTGTTTCAATCCGAAAGCCACATTTTCGTAAACGGAAAGACTGTCAAATAACGCCGCCCCCTGAAACAGGTAACCGATCCGCAATCGATCCCGATGCAGTTCACGGGCACTGCGATCTGCGATCGAGCGGCCATTCCACAGGATATCGCCCTCTGAAGGTTGCAGGAGGTTCATGATCATTTTCATGGTCACACTCTTGCCACAGCCACTCTCGCCGATCACAACCAGTGTCTCGCCGCGCCGCACTCCAAATGAAACATCGCGCAACACCTGTTGTGTTCCAAACTGGCGGGACACATTCCGCAGTTCAATCACGTATTCATTGTCGGCAGTTCGTTCATTCATAATATTTTTTTCTGTTCGATTTCGAACGGAGACGTTATCTGATGACACCCGGGTAAACGGTCTGCATGAAGTGATAGAAGTTCACAATCGTGACTCCCAGCAGGAAGTCCAGAATCATGATCACAATAAAGGAATACACGAATGCTTCCGTAGCCGCCTTACCCACTCCCTCGGCACCCGCCCCACAGTGAAAGCCTCGATGACAGGAGATCAGTGAAATGGCAGCACCAAAGAAGAAACTCTTGAAGATGCCCCCCATCACATCATAGGCATACACGAACTGCTCGGAATAATGCCAGTAATAAAAGGAATCCACGCCCAGGATCTGCGTGCTGAAGAACCAGCCTCCCAGAATCCCGACCGCATCAGCCACAATGGTCAACAGCGGGATCAGTAAACAGCAGGAGAGAAACCGGGGGACCACCAGATAATGAATCGGGTCGGCACCCAGTGCCCGCAAAGCGTCAATCTGTTCGGTCACCCGCATCGTTCCCAGTTCCGCCGACATCGAAGTTCCCACACGACCGGCCAGCATGATCGCCGCCAGTACCGGCCCCAGCTCTTCTACCAGCGAAATGGCGATGACAGCGCCGATCTGGTTTTCCAGATGCATTAATTTAAACTGGTCGTAAGACTGGACTGCCAGCACCATCCCGATGAATCCCCCCGTGATCAGAATCACGGGAATACTCTGAATCCCGATGTGATACATGCACGACCAGAGATTGCTGCGGGGAGGCAGCCGGGTAATAATCCAGCCCAGCATCTCCCAGCCAAACAGAAACAGATCACCCAGCAGGCAGACCGTATTGATCACTCCCCGTCCAAGACCGTGAATCAGGGTGTCTCGAGGGACTGAAGGAGAAGCAGATGACATTAATTCTTTCCAGTTCAGACTTTACTAATCCAATAACAGAAACTTCCGCGGGCGGAAGGTTAATGGATTTTTTGATTTGAATCGAGACCATTTCTGGTGAACCCTGCGAAATGGGAAACGGGGGGATTTTCCAGGCAGAACGATACATTTTCCGGGTTGAGTCTTTCCGTTTGACTGTTTCTCCTGATAAAATGCATCAAGATCAGTTGAATTGATAAATTGGGGTGTATCTCCAACGTACATATTGATTTAATGCACGTCATTGACTCAGGCTGTCCGTCGAACGGATCGATTTGACGAGGATGTGCCACCCACTTTGACACCAAATCCGATGAACAACAGAGAAAGTAAGGATAGGTAAAATGAGATTTTTTTCTGTCGCGCTGATTTCCGTTATCTCTTTCACCCAGGTTGCTCACCTGTCTGCCGAGGATAAAAAAGCCAACCCCGCCACTGAGCAGGCCAAAGCCAAAATCATCGCCGCCGGAGGATCTGTTCTGGAACTGGCTCAAAATGATGATCGACTCGAAATTGCCTTTCATCTGTCGGACCAGAAAATCACTGATGAGACCCTCAAAACCCTCGCGGGGCTCTCAAAGGTCGCCTCACTCAATCTGCGTGGCACAGAGGTGACATCCGATGGACTGGCACAGCTCCAGCATCTGAAAGATTTAACTCACCTGCACCTGGAAAAAACAAAAGTGAATGATGCGGGACTCAAGCATCTGCAGCAACTTCCGAACCTGGAATACCTGAATCTGTATGGCACGGAAATCACCGACGCCGGTCTCCCTCAGTTGAACTCACTGAAAAAGCTCAAACGACTTTACGTCTGGCAGACCACAGTCACTCGCCCTGCCGGCCTGGCATTACAGGAACAGATTACGGGGTTGGAAGTCATTGGATTACCAGAAGAGCCTAAACCGGTCGCTGCCGAAAAACCGGAACTTCCCAAGCCAGTCGAAAAGAAACCGGAAGAAAAGAAACCGGAAGAGAAAAAAGCCGCTGAGAAAAAGCCGGAACCCAAAACAGAAAAGAAACCGGAGCCCAAACCTGCTGAGAAGAAAGCAGAGAAAAAGCCCGCTGAAAAACCGGCAGAAAAAAAAGAGGCTCCTGAAAAACCCGAGAAAAAAGACAAATAACTTAATCGGGATCGCATAACAGATGAAAACGCAGGGCTGTCACGGTCCTGCGTTTTTTAACATTCTGCTGAAAAATCACTCACTCAATTTGACGTATGATTCTCACTCCATTTTTCATTTCCCAATTTCCAATGGTATCGCATGGACCAGCAGCCCGGTCTCCCATGGCCACTGAATCGGAACCCGGATTTAATCAATCTGATCGCCAGCATCTCAGGTGAGCCTACCCGGATCGTCACAGAGAAACTGCTGCAGGAGGAACAATGCCTGGGCTGGAATGTCCGAACTGAGTTGCACGCCAAAAAGCTGACTCCCCATATCTGGAGTGAAGACCTGGCTCAATTTTATGCAACAACCAATGCCTTTCTCTACGAAACCTCCGTCTGGAACCGCAGGCCTCTCAAGCAGGAGATCCGTACCTGGATCTGCGACTATCTGACAATCAGTTTCCCGCAGCCTCTGAAAATCCTCGCCTTCGGAGATGGGCTGGGGTTCGACAGTCTGCAGTGGTCGCGAACAAAGCACGAAGTAACCTACTTCGAAGTCTCAACAGACTGTATTGCGTTCGCTCAACAGGTCTTCCGAAACAATGCAGCAGAGATCAACATGATCCAGTCGGTTGCAGAACTCGAGCCGGATTCGTTCGATGTCATCATCTGCCTGGACGTGCTGGAACATGTCCCCGAACCGAATTCACTCCTCACCGATTTTACAAACTGGCTTAAAACCGACGGGCTGCTGATTACGCACTCTCCCTTTTTTCTGGTCCATTCCAATTACTCAACCCACCTGAAATCCAATCAGAAATACAGTGGATGCATGAAGCTGTATACCAGTCTCGGACTGCAGCCCGTCCGCAGTCGCCTGTTCTGGGATCCGATCGTGCTGAAAAACACCCGGGATCCCTCGCTCAGATCGAAAATCCCCTGGAGCACCAGACTGGGAGGAGCGCTGCTGGCCCAGGGGCGTGGTATTAATGGAAAAATCCACGCGTTTTTCGCACAATTGAAATCTCAGGGAGCCGCTCACTGGGTGGATGATTTGAAACAACTGCTGGAACAGGAAGAGGCCGGCTCATTTGATCTGCCTCCCACCTGACTGCCTGAATTCATCCCGGCATTGTCAGATAATTGAAGAATGGGACTGCCCCGTCTGCTCTATTGATTTTGCAGCGATCTGATATGGCTCGTAATGTACGATCTGAATTTCAAAGGGAGCCGTCGCATGATAGATGACTCCCCGCCAGTGAATATGATTTGTTCTCCGGGCTGCTAACAGTGCCGCACAATAGACAAGTAAAGTCGGGATCAGCACCAGAACTGTGGAAAGTGGCAGGCGCTCCACATTCACACCCCGCTGTGCCAGCAGGGCTCTGATCTGGCAATCCAGACGGTACACGACATACCCTACCGAACCGCTGGCGAAAGCAACGACACTCAGTATGATCCCCAACCAGAGCAGGTTCCCCTGATTCAGAAAAAGTCCGAGTTCTGCAATCAGAATCATCTCGGCGACTGCGGAAAGCAAACCCAGTCCACATATAAATAACCAGCGGGAATGATAAAACCGGACATTCATTAGTTGCCGGGTCATGAATTGAAAACAGGATTTCAACGAGGTTGATTCTTCATTGACCATGGTAACTGCCGGAACAAATACGACTTTCTGATCCAGTTGGGTTGCCAGCGAGTTCAAACAGGTATCTTCCCACATCATTTTCGACCAGGATTCGGCCAGGCGGGGGTTGCGGAAGATTCGACTGCTGACGGCAATGGAACCTCCCCAGACAATATCCATCGCCAGCATCTGAATCACGGCCGCTGAGTTCCAGATATAGC
>NZ_CAXAVM010000243.1:0-9944 GCF_963972345.1 uncultured Gimesia sp.
TTCCAAAGCCATAAGGAACCCGGACCAACAGGGGACCATCGAGTCCGGTGGCCAGAATCTCGCCGGTCGAAATTTCAATGCGGCTGGCAGTAGCGACTCCGCGAATACGGGAGCGGACAGCAGCAAATAATTCCAGGCTGCTCAAGTCTCGAACATTAGATGTACCCAGAATTTTGACGGGGACCCAACTGGCATATTCACTCTGCTGATACGCGTCTCCATCTTCTCCGACACATAATACCAGGTGACCGCCATTAGCGACCCACTCGCGAATCGCCTTGTTTTTTTGAGTTCCCGAAGAGAAATCGGCATCTACGACAAGGGTATCCAGCGTATCATAGCCATAAGCCGATTCGGGCAGAGATGCCTGGTCTTCAATCAAGGTGACATATTGATCAAGATTCTGGTCGAGTTCTGGCAGTGAGTCGGATGAGACTGGCTCCAGTCCACCGATGGCACCTATCGTGGCCCAGAGTTCGACAGATTGTTTCAAACCAATTCCCATGAACCGATTTTGTCTGGACTGGGGCGCATAAGAAAACTCTTTCAGGATTGATTGCGTCTCAGCATCCCGCAGGCGGATTTTCAGGGGACTATCCAGCAGGCCACTTTTAAACTCCGAAAACAGCTGGTACGTTCCCGGGGTTTTGAGTGAATAGACCTGAGAAGGAACTTCGGTGGGATTACCATCCGGTGAGAGTGTAATCACAGAGAGTTGGACTTCGAGAGGTTCTTCTGTCTTTAATTCAACGTAGACTGGAACCCAGCGTCCTACCTTAAACAGACCATCAAAGCCAACCTGGAGATCAGTAACTTCAAGGGTGTCCGTCTGGGGATCTGCTGCCAGAGAGAACGAACTGTTTAACAGGATGCTCAGCAGCAGGACCAGCAGAATCGAGAATCGAACAAACAGAGATGATTTCATGTGTTTCTATTCTGGTTTCGACAAGGTGAGGTTTCGCCTGGCGACCAGTTTCGGAAATTACGGTGTACGGAAATATCGAAGTACGCAGAAGTTACGCAGCGCGCTGAATTAACGGATCAAGTGATATTATGGCTTGGAGTGGGATCAGTCTCAATGCATTGCCTTTACAAATAAAGGGTTTCCGCAGATTAACCAGTTCTTCATTCAATGACTGCCCGTCAGATCACTAAGCAGATTCCTGAATTTTTCGATTGCGACTTCGGGAATTGTGTGAGGACCGACAAACTCAGAAAAGTCGACAGGAAAATCATGCCGTTCCAGCATCTCTTTTAACCAGAGGGCTCCCGCGAAGGGGAGAATCGGATCCTGGGTTCCGTGACTCTGTTGAACTGGAAATCGAGGTGACTGGTCAGCCAGTTGTCCCCAGCGTTGTTGGCAGAGTAACGTACCAGACCAGATCACCAGTGCTGCCGGTGGCTGGGGCAACTGAAAAGCAATTTCAGTTGAGACCATTGAACCTTGTGAAAAACCGGCCAGAACGATCCGGGAAAATGGTAATCCCGATTCCTGTTGGACAGCCAGAACGAACTCCAGCAATTGCTGACCTGCTTCAATCAACCCTTCGGGTGTTTTATCCCGCTGGTCCCTGATCGTTCCCGATGCAATCGCAGCATTCAGTTCCGCGACATCCAGCATCCACCAGGCCCGCCCACCGGGCATTCCCATCTCCAATAAAGAAAGTGGGGCGGCTGGAAATATCAATCGGACGCGCTCTGAAAGCTGAGGTTGATTTCTCAGGATCTCCGGGCCCAGGGGAACAAGGTCATCTCCCGGGGCACCAAAGCCATGACTGACAATGACAATGAGTTCCGGGGATTGATCGGCAGGTAACTGATCATAAATCTGGCAATTGAGTGGACCAAACGTACGTGTCGTGAGGGGCATGGTGAAAAACTTCCGAAGTATCTGAATGGATTGTGTTTATGCAGAATTTGTATGCAGAATTTGTAATTATACGCTGAATCAGACATCGGAAGAAAGGGCAGGGAATCTGGTTTCCGCCGCTTTGAGATCAATTTGAAGCAACTGTCATCGAATTTACATCAGAACTTGTGAGGACAACCGGTCTTTCCATTTGTTCGGGGGAGAAGTGTTAGAAGTTAAGTGACTGGACTGCAGTAATTTAGATGTAGTGTGCCAGTTTGCTGAATGAAAGGAACATGCTTTGCCTTTTCATCAACCAGTTACTGTTGCAGTCTGGCGGTCAATCGTTCATCAAGTCAGCCTGGCAGGGAGTGACCTGAGCAGAAAGAAAGCAAGATGTTTCGCACCATTCACAGTCCATTCAATATCGCAGTCATTTTACTCAGCTCAATTCCAGTGAATTTTGCACAGGCGCAACAGACGGATGTCGCGACTCTGGGGGAAAGTCTTAACCGAGACTCGTTTACAGTCTGTCGAGAAATACGCACCAGGTTTCGCGGGATCAGGGGACAACGTCAGTTATTCGACAAGGCCTATGAAATTCATGAACTGGCAGATAATATCCATCGAATGATGATCCTGCAGGCACCGGTGCAGGGCATGCAACAGGCATTGTCAGACTTGGAACGACTGGTGGATGATTTAGACCATTCACTGGCTGTCATGCCATTACCTGTTCTCAGAGAGCCTGTCATCCGACCAACGGGACCAAACGGTTATATCTTTGAGGGGGGGAATGGTTATCCCCAGCCCCGATTTCAGTATCGAGGATTTCCCTACCGGATGATACCAGAGCGTGAAATGAAAAGTTTAAACCAGACACTGGAAGGAATGCAGGCGAACATCAGCCAGTTGCAGGCGCATTTCAATCCGCAGCCTGTTCGTCCGCCTGTTCGAGAAACCTTTCCGACCCCTGTTCCTGAACAGGAATTCAAAGAGAACCGTTCACGGCCTGAAACTCAACCGGTTGAGCCATTGATGCCGGATCGGGAAAATGACTGGCAGCCTGCCCGAAAATCGTTACCTCAGTTTCCGTCGGCACAACCACCCAAACCGAAGGCGCCTGTGAGTGGTGGTCCGGAATTATTACCGCCACTTCCCTCTGCAGACTGAAAGTGGAACCGGAGAAAGGTTCGATTTCACAACGGTTGTGTTTTCTTCGAGGATAGTTCAGTATTACTTCAGAAGCTGTTTCTGAATGTGATACGAATCTGGCTGGAAGGGACAATGATGGAATTTGATGTCGAGGAAGTGACTGCTTACCTGCATCAGCACATTCCAGTGACACGGGCAATGCAGTTCAGTGTTTTGCCTGTCTCTGAGGGGGCGTTAAAACTGAGCGCCAAACTGACCCCCAACCTGAATCATCAGGAGACCGCCTTTGGAGGCAGTATTGCGAGCCTGGGAATCCTGGCAGGCTGGACCTTGATTCATCTGCGACTCAGAGCCGATCTGCAAAAATATAAAATCGTCATCCAGAAAAGCGAAATTGAGTTTCTACGACCGATAGAATCCGATTTTACTGCAGAGTGCCCTGTGCCCGACGATCGTGTCTGGTCACTGTTTCATGACAGTCTTCAGCGAAAACAGCGCGGACGAATCGCGTTAGAATCGACAGTGAAAGTCAACGGTCAAATTGCAGCGGTCATAAAAGGAATCTTTGTCGCAAAAGTATTATGAACAGCTTCAGAGATCAGGTTACTTGTCTTCAGGGAGATTTTGAGATTCTGATTCTGTCGGTTGTATCTCAGGTGGTGCGATGAAGCTTGACTTATTTTCGTAATACAAGTGAATATCCCGTTGAGGAAAGGCGATTTCAATTCCTGCTTTGGCGTATTGTTCATGGATTGCCGTGTGGATTTCGTGGATGACAACCAGGCGTTTATCCAAGTCCGGCAGATAGGCCCGTAAAATCAGGTTTAAGGTACTGTCTCCGAAGGATTCAAAGGTGATGCTTGGCGGCGGATCTTCCAGAACCAGGGGATGATCAGTGAGAATTTTCAAGGCGATATCAGAGGCATAATTTGTGTCTGATCCATACGCTACACCGACGGTGAGAGTAATACGATTGACCGAATCGGTTAACGTCCAGTTAAGCAGTTTGCCAGTAATGAAATCGCGGTTCGGGACAATATATTCCTTGCGATCCCAGTTGGTAATCGTGGTGGCACGCATACGTATCCGGGAGACCATGCCGGTAATGTCGTCGACGGTGATAATATCGCCGACACGAATCGGGCGTTCGATCAAGAGAATCAGACCGGAAACGAAATTGGCAAAGATTTCCTGAAGTCCGAAACCCAGGCCGAAGGTTAACGCGGTTGCCAGCCATTGCAGTTTGGTCCAGCCTATTCCCATCGTGGAAAAGACGACAAAAATTCCAATCAAGACTACAAAATAACGGGCGAGTGTGGTGATCGCATATTTGACTGAAGCTTCAAGAGGCAATCGCTGCAGGACCAGAAATTCCAGCAGACCGGGTGCATTATTAGTCGCGACAACAGCAAACACAGCGAAGATCAACGCCATGCCAAAGTCGAGGTAGGTGACAGGTTCCAGCCGTTCCGTAACTTTGCCGTCTTCTCCAACGACTTCGACTGCGGTAGACCAGAGTTTGTAGTCGACACTATCCAGCCGATTAAAGGCCGGCAGAGTATCCCCCCAGATCCAGAATGCTCCTACCAGCAGAATGACCGCCATGCTGGCATTCACCAGCTTTTTGATTTGGGCGGAGATCTTGGTGAGATCAGCCGGGTTCTCTTCTTCGGTAGTGATTCCGGCAATATTCGTTTCTGAACTGGATTCGAGTGATTCCTTGCGGAATGCATCCAGGCGTTCCTGATTCTGCTGGTAGCTGAGTTTACGGTGATGAATCAGAATCCAGCGTAATAAAATCGCTCTGAAAAGAATGACGACCAGGAACAGCCAGAGCGTCAGAAAGATCAGGTGGAACAGGCTCATGGCTGTAAAGTAGAAACCAATCAGAGCCAGGAAGATCAGTAAGCAGGGAACAAACAAGGCCAGGAAATAAACCACAAATTTCAGGCGGTCATACCAGACTTCATGGTTGTAATTCATGATGGATTGAAATAGTCCGGATCGCGGGTGAAATACACGACGGGCAAAAATTGTATAAGCAACCAGCAAGGCGATGAAAAACAGGCGTTCGAGCAGGTCCTGTGTGCGATCGACTTCTTTCCCATGCAACAGCATGGTAATGAACAGCAGGGGGATGGAAATGGGAATGACCCAGCGAATATTTTTACGTACATATAATACGGTCTGTTTGTACCAGCCAAAATGGGATTCTCCCAGACCGAGGGGACGGCAGATCTGTCTGATAAGCTCCCAGAAAAACAGCAGCCAGCCTACCTGGCGTAAACTGGAATCGACGGCTTTGACAAACGGAGGGACATCCGGGTGACTGCCTACCCGCCAGGCAATGAACCAGATGAAACCAGGCCAGACAATGGCAATAAACAATGTGAGGAACGCGACTCGCGCGGTGATCCCGAATTTTCGAAAACTGCTGCGGATGATTTCTTTATTGATAATCCTTAGCTGCTGACGCACATTGTATGCCAGATACAACAGGCTGAGGAAACAGAAAAATGCTGTGAAATAAATGACAGGATTACTGAATACATCCTCTCCCACAGCTGTATAGACCTGTTTCCAGTGGGTGGGAGAAAACAGCCACCGCAGTGTGTGGGAAGTCTGTTTGATTTCTGAGATTGAGATGGGAGGCGAACTCTTGATCCAGAAAATCCGTTCCTGAATATAGTCGGCATAGGCTTCCGTCTCTTTGACCAGTTGTTTTTCCGTGGTATAGATATCAAGCAGTTTGGTGAAGTAGCTTTTATTGCTGCGAATCAGTGTGTCCAGGTATTCTTTTTGTTTGGTCAGCGTTTCTTCGATGATATTTTTGAGATTGAGTTCTTCTTCTTCTGTCATCTGGCGCGAACTGTTTTGTCTGATTTCATCAAACTTTTCATCGACCGAGGGAAAGTCTGCCCAGGCATCATCCAGTTCGAACTGTTTCAGATTTACCTGGTCGATCGTTTTACTGTATTTTTCAATGTCCTGTTTACGGGTTTCAATATCGGGCAGGTTTGCCTGCTGACTGCGAAGCATTAAGCCAATCGGGCCAGTCAGGCCAATGGAATCTTCTTTTGCCTTGGTCTGGTCAAACTGTTTTCTGAGCTCTTCGAGAATCTTCGTTGATTGAGAGTATTTTTTATCAGTGGTCTCGATCTTGCGAGTCAGTTCCAGAATCTCTTCTGCATATTTCTGGTTCTTTTCAGCAAGTGGCTGCAGGAGTGGATTCGTTTCGAAGACCTGCTGCTTTGCTTCCCGCACCCGCATCGCGGCTTCTCGATCGCGCAGCTTTTTGATCTGCGCTTTCAGCGCGTCTACACGCTCAGTCTGTTTTTTTACTTCGAGCTTTAAATAATCCTGATTCATCCGGGGGAAGCCAATTGCTTCTTCGGCTTCATAAACAGTCAATTCGCTTTTCAGGGCGGGCTTTTCTGCTTTTCGCATGCTCAACCGTGTGGCGAGTTCCATTCTTCTGGCATCGGTGACCGCTGCTGGTTCATCAGCCGGAACAGGCAGTTTCAGTTGTTTCTCCAGCTCACTGATTCGGTCATCCAGTTCGGTAACCCGGGTGAGAACTTCTTTCTGACGAGTTGACCGGCGGGCGATTTCTTCATCCCAGCTGGCAGCAGCAGCTTTGTCTTTTTCCAGCTCGGCTTCTTCCTGGACCAGTTGCTGTTCTAACTGGGCAAGTGTCTGGTTTTCTGTAAAGGTGAGAGCCGGTTGCTTGTTGAGCTTCTCAATCTCCGCTTTTAAATTCTCCAGACGCTGCATCGCATTTTGAGCGGATTCGATATTTCGTTGTGCGTCAGACTGATAATCAGTTGTTTTCTTGAGATTGTCCAGAGACTGGTTATAAAAATCGAGGGCCTTCTTCTGATTCTCTTCAGAGAGGTCTTTCACCTCTTTCAGCTGTTCGATCCGCTTTTGCACGGTCTCACTGGTAACTGTTGGTGTTTGTGGAGTCGCGGCAGGCGTCGCTGGCGCTGGTGTTGCTGGAGGGGAAGTCGGGGTAGGGGCGTCGGTCTGCGTCTGTCCTTGAGCCTGAATGATCGAAAACAGAATCAGGCACAGGCAGATGACAGGTGATAAAAATGATTTCAGCGAATTAGAACGAACGGGCATACGAGATCATGTTTCTCAAATAGATAAAGCTGATTTGGCAGATGAGGTGCCTTTTCAAAATTGAACGTCGCCCAGTTTAGTAGTTTTCAGTAGAATAGAGCAAGGTAGGATCAAAGCCAAGTAATGATCAAAGTGTGCAATCGGACGAATTCTTCCTTCCTCAAATCGGAAAAGCGGTATTTCCCGACTGATTATCGGCAACAGCAGACATCTGTTGATCTGTTCCGTTTATCAACGAGGCTGTCAGGAATTGGAGGAACAGCAGGTGCAGGATAAGTTTAATCGGTGATGAATGATTAAAACTATTTGTCAGGAGTCCTGCTGGAAGGATTCTGTATCGATCATACTGGAATAGGGAGACAGATGCTGTTGGATGATTTGAGCTTTGGTAATTAACTTCGCCAGGTCAATCAGGTTATCCACTTCAAATTTCTGCAATATCGATTTACGTCGCATCACTATCGTTCTTTGTGACAGGTCCAGAATATGTCCAATACTTTTATTGGATTTCCCTTTCAGGAGAAGTTGCATCACTTCCGATTCCCCGGCTGTTAAGCGGTCTACTTTTCTCTGAAATTCACCCAGCCAGCAACGTCCCTGCCGTTGTTCTGAATCCAGGAGTATGGCAGCAATAATACTGTCCCACAATTCCTGTTCCGAATATGGTTTTTCCATTACCGTCAGCGCGCCCTCTGACATCGCGGCGACGGTATTGGATACATCCACATAGGCTGAGAGAATAATGGTGGGTATTTCGTATCCCGTTGACTTCATGAGCTTCAACAGTTCGATACCGTTACAACCCAGCATGCGCAGGTCGGACAGGACACATCCACGAATCTGGTTGTCAGTCTCTGAAAAAAATTCTTCGGCTGAAGCAAAAGAGTCGGCTTGAAAACCCATGGAATCAATCAGATCGGTGACGGAAGAACGCACTGCTTCGTCGTCATCAACAATATACACCCGAGGGGAATAATCGGCTGGTAGTTTAAGTTGATTATTCATCAGATTAGCCACCATCTTAAGTTCCGAAACAAAACAGGTGATCCTGTTTCGGTGTCGTGAATGTTTTTCATAACGTCTCTGTCATGTTTTTCTCATGAAAGAAAAACAACAGTATTCAGCCCGAAAATAACATGTCACTGAACTTGAGATAGAGATTTTGCAGGAGACCTTGATGCATTGATTTCTGTTGCGGAGAATTCAATACAGTCACCTGGGACAGCGAGCTCAGTTATGACAGGACTACGATGATCAAATCTGTCAGGAAAATCTTCTCTCTTATGATTCAAAGAAAGGGAGGGATTATCCTGCACGACTGATGCAAAGAGTCCTGAAATGTTACATTACAAAATTCTATCACATTTCAACAATTTGCCTGCGCGTTCTGACTGCAGATCTTCTGTGAACCTACTATTCAAAAGCTTCGGGTTCCTTTTTTGACGAATGTAGCACCTTTCTACACAAAAAAATGTTCATTGTTAGATGCCTGCTGGAGGTATAACTCGGTAGCTTATCAAGGGTTCTAGGTAAAATGGTTTATACAATAGACGGTATTCCTGATAGGGAAATGAAATCATTCAGAGTCCTGTTTTTCGATACTCAAACCCATGCCATCACAGTGAGTCAGCTGGCATGAAACGGTTGTATATTCTGGTTCCGGAACTACGGTTGGCAACTCGGTTTGAATGCCTTTACCATTCTCGTTCTTCGAGTTGTGCAATCGCCTGATCCCGTTCCTCCCGTGTCATATCCAGATCAAACAACAGGAATTTTGAATCAAGTCGCATCTGGGCCAGGGAATCGGTCAGCATATTCAGAATCTCGATTCTCCGCTGAGAGTATTTCACAATTTTGTGATAGCAGTCTGCCAGTTGTTTCTGTTCCGGATAAGGGAATGTCGAAATGATTTCACCGAGTGCAGCTATTTCTGCAGGTATTGCATCAGGATCAGGTTGATTAAAACGAATCGCTTTTTGATTCATGAGGGAAACTCCTTAAGCTTATGACTCGAAGTCAGTATGGAAAATTACTGCTGACTTGCCTGTCGATATCCAGCTTTACGTTTTGCCGATTACCAGATTCCCAAGAGCGAAGCAGGGCGGGACGACCGCTCTATTTCAGGGGCCTGAACCCAGTCACAGCATTGTTTCAAGGTACCTGTGAATTTCGGTTTGTCTGCAACGTAAACGCTCCATAATTCATCACGGACAATCGGGATCTTTTCGGACAGTTTTTCAATGACGAATTTCTGCATGACGAACTCCTCAGATCAATGGAAGGAAGTGACTCTCTGATGTCAGTATTTCTGATCAACAGATCCGCTGTGAAAAAAGTCTAGGTTTTGATTCATCCCTCGATGAGGGAATGAGGCGCAAAGTATTTTGTCCCGAGAGAATCAGATTGCCTTCAAAAATCGATGGCCGGAAATTCCGCTTCCACCTTTTGCGCAGATGCGCAAAACGGATGATGCTCTGCGCAACTCTCCCAGGGGAAGGGGCCGTCAGGGTTAAGATCGCAGCGAATCATCAGAGCGAAGACCATTCCGGAAGAATTTAAATTGACTGTGTAATTCGACGTTGTTATTCTGGTGTGACGCGTTACGTATGTGGGACAGACGACTTTGTCGGAGAAATCATGAAAGCGGCGACGACGAGTGTGCCAGCGCTGGAGCGGGGCCTGGATGTTCTGGAAGCACTGAATCAGGCTCCCGAGGGCCTGGGGATCAGCGAACTGGCGACACGGCTCTCACTCAATAAGAATGCCGTGTTTCGGATTACCCATACTCTGATGGATCGCAATTATCTGGAACGTG
>NZ_CAXAVM010000244.1:0-9661 GCF_963972345.1 uncultured Gimesia sp.
GGTCAGGCAGTACGACGAACGTGGGCAGATTATCGGTCATGCTGCCAAGTCCGTAACTGATCCAGGCACCCATGCCGGGAAAGCCGGGCAGAATGAATCCGGTTGCCTGCATGAATGTCGCCGGGCCATGCACGTTCGACTTGCTGACCATGTTGTGAATGAATGCCATGTCATCGACACAGTCGCCCAGTGGCGCGACACATTCATTCAACCATTTTCCCGATTCCCCATACTGCTTCCACTTCCAGGGAGACTGCATGGTTTTGCCAGGTGAGGACTGAAAGAGCTGTACCTGTTCGCCGGGATCCCAGTTGTTGCCATTGTCTTTGATCAACTGGGGTTTGAAGTCGAACGTATCACACTGACTGGCGGCTCCCGACATGTAAAGCTGGACCACTCGCTTTGCTTTCGGCGGATGATGCAGAATATGCGTGCCGGTTTGCGGGTTTGCCAGCAGTGGCTCGTTCTGCAGCAGCGATGCCAGGGCAATTCCCCCCAGTCCACCGCCGGCTGACAATAGAAACTCTCGACGATCCATAAGATCACTTTCTGCGTATTTGATTAATCGATAAAGATAAATTCATTGCTGTTCAGAATCAGCCGACAGACATTTTTCAGGCCATGCTGCGCGCCGATCGTCTGTAAAATTTTGAGTTCGTCCGGCTCAGGAGACCTGCCCAGCGCGGTTTGAAACGCGTGATTAATTTGTGCCGTCAAGTCGGCTGATTGCGCCTCGAGACTCTCCGCAAAGAAAACGGACATGCTGATCATAAACTGGTCGTTTAACAGGGAGAGCGCCTGGAGCGCAGTTAAGGTTTCGATTCGTTTGGGAGTAAGCTGCGAAGGGTCGGCACAATCCAACGATTCCATAAACGGATCGGGGACCGAGCGGACGATGAATCGATAAATGGAACGGCGGTGCCGTTCTGCGGTCGCGGGATCGTACTTTCGATAGAGGTAGTGAGGGGAATGCTGTGGCTTCTCCAGAACAAACAGTCGATCCCCCGGTCCGTACATTTCGAGGTCCAGCTTTCCACTGATCTGCAGGACGGAATCGCGGATGGCTTCGGCTTCCAGTTTGCGACGGTTCATGCGCCAGAGCAGACGATTATCGCCGTCGAGCTCACTCCCCGCTGGATTCGTACGAGATGACTGCTGGTAAGCAGTGCTGAGTAAGATCAGACGATGCAGGTCTTTGAGCGACTGTCCTTCATCGCGGAAGCGGCTGGCCAGGTAATCAAGCAGGTCGGGATGCGTGGGTTGGGCGCCCATTTTACCGAAGTCATTCGGCGTATCAACGATGGCTTTCCCGAAGTGATAGAGCCAGACACGGTTCACAAGGGAACGCCAGGTGAGTGGGTTGTTGCGACTGGTAATCCAGTGAGCCAGGGCCACGCGGCGGGCTCCTTCGTTGTCTGGATCTCTCAAAGGGAAGTTACCAGGGAGTCCATCAATCAGGTTCGGTGCTGAAGCTGCTACTTCCCGTATTGGCGCTTTTTCACTGCCTCGACTCAGCAGATGCACGGGACGCGGCTGACCTTTCGTGGGACGAAAATTTCCTTGTGCAGGGAAGTCAGTTGCAGCCGCAAAGACCTTTTCTGGATCGGGAAGTTTCTTGAGATTAGATTGGAGTTGTTGGATTTTGGCGGATAACTGCTGGAGTGATTTTTTCTCTTCCCCGGTGGACAGGCTGGCGAGGAAGTCATCCCGTTTCTGTTTGAGCTCGGAAAGGTCTGTATAGAATTCGAGGCTCTGATAATATTTCCCGTCGATCAGATTCTGGCGGGACCAGCGGGGAGCCGCTTCGATCGAATCCAGCGAAGTGACCTGTGCCTGGCTGGAAAGATTCTTGCCGTCGGGAGCAAACACCTGGAGTTCCCCCAGCGCAAAAATAAAATCGTTTGAGCGGGGAGCGAGTTTCGTCGCCGTCATTCTGATGTATTGGAATTTCTTTTGTCCGGCATCAGTTTGGATATGACTTGTTCCGGGATTCGGATAATCCTGTTGTGTATGATCGGCGATCGTGGTTGCCGACTTGAAATCACTGGTGTTTGAGACTTCCAGCCTGAACCGTTTCGGAAAACCGAAGCCGGCCCCAATGTTGTTGTAATTGTCGAAGGCGGGGATCAGTGTGATTTTCTCTGCTGTTACCGGCTGTTTGAAATTGAGCTGCACCCATTTGGGAGTCTTGTCCGACTTTTCAACCTGGCTGTGATATCCATATTCAACACCCTGTCCCTGCTTCGCGTTCATCGCCCGTTTGAGTTCTGCTTCCAGACGTTCCAGTTTTCCACCACCCCGTTTCCTGATTTGCGCGTCGAGCCGTTGATGCTGGCTTTGAGACTGTTCCAGAAACGTCTGCAGCGTCTTCCGTCGTGATGCGGTCTCGGGATCCGGGTCATAACTGCGCTCGGCCCGGTCGATACCGGCGAAGACTGCCTGCAGGCTGTAATAGTCTTCCTGGGAGATCGGATCGAATTTATGATTGTGACAGCGGGCACACTGGACCGTGAGACTGACGGTAGTATTCATGACGGTCGCCACCATATCGTCGCGGTCGAGATTGCGGGTAATTTTTTTCTCGATCAGTTTTTCGCTGATTTCAATCTGACCGACCCAGTCAAAGGGGCCGGCGACAATGAACCCGGTGGCAGAAACGCCATCTTGTGAAAACGGATTGAGGATATCACCGGCAATCTGTTGCTGAATGAATTGGGCATAGGGTCTGTCCTCGTTCAGGGAGCGGATGACATAATCCCGATAAGGCCAGGCATTTTCGCGGAGCTTGTCTTTATCGTAGCCGTGCGTGTCGGCATAGTGGACCAGGTCCAGCCAGTGCCGCGCCCAGCGTTCGCCGTAACGGGGGGAAGCCAGCAGTCGATCGACCAGTTTTTCGTAAGCACGTGGATCGGAGTCTTGGACGAACTGTTCGATTTCTGCTGGTGTGGGGGGCAGTCCAGTCAGATCGAAATAGACGCGGCGGATCAGCGTGCGGCGGTCGGCGGGGGGAGAATAATTCAGCCCTGCCTTGCGAAGTCTGGCCAGCAGGAAGGCATCGACGGGAGTGCGGACCTGTTGTTGTTCGTTGTCGGTCAACTCCGGCAGCGGTGGTTGTGTCAACGGTTGAAACGACCACCAGTCATTGTCGTTGAGCTGTGCTTCCTGAATACGAACCGCGGGAGGCCAGACAGCACCGGCTTTGATCCAGTTGCGGAGTGTTTCTATTTCCGTTTTGGTGAGCGGCTCCCCTTTTTTGGGCATCTCCGGTTCGGGTCCCACGACATAATCGAGCAGGAGACTTTCCTCCGCGACGCCAGGCATCAGAATGCGTCCATTTTCGCCGCCTGCCAGAGCGCCCTGTTTTGTTTCCAGTGAGAGTCCGCCATCTTTAGTACTGTCGTTATGGCAGCGGATGCAATGCTGTTGAAAGATGGGGACGACCTGTTTTTCGAAATCAGGTTCCGCCGCAATCGTGGGGACTGTGGTCGCCAGCAGGCAGAGGGCAAGTAGCGGCGTGAGTTCCTGTGTTTGTCGTGTGACTGACCACATGTTCGCGTTTCAATCTGTTTTCAGAGAGTGAGCTGCCTTCAGTCAGTCCCGTTTTCACTGCGCCTGACAGAAGCTTCGATAATAACCGACTGATAGATTCCTGGTGGGAGTAGCTGGTAAATAGGGCTGAAAGTCATTCTGGAATGCCCTCATAAAGTATATGGCGCGGCAGGACTGTAATTCGTACCAGAACTTTTCGTTTTTTGATGAAAATTCGAAGATTCACTGGTTTTCCGGTACCAATCCGGCTGCTGAAGCGCCACATATTACTAAGGGGGAGCCGTCCGGCATTACAGTGCCGATTTCTTTTTGCGACAAAGATTCCCCGAATCTCCTGCCATTGATAGACTTTACAGCAACATGAACGATCCCACAGAACAACCTGACTCTCGCGAACTGTTTTTTCGCCAGTTTTCCCGGGTTGACCGTAAGCTGTATGGCTATATCCTGGCGCTGGTGCTCGACGTGGTTGCTGCAGAAGATATATTTCAGGAAACCTGTGTCATCCTCTGGAAGGAATTCCCCCGGTATGATCCGGAACGCAGCTTCCTCAACTGGTCGTATGGAATTGCATTTAACCAGATTCGGAAATACCGGCGTAAATTTCAGAACAAACGTCTGCTATTCAGCGATACCCTCGTGACTGAGCTGGCGGAAGATGTGTCGCAGATGATTGAAGAACAGAGCCAGCGTCAGTTAGCGCTCACGCAATGTCTGCAGAAACTGACCGAACGCGAGCGGGACCTGCTCGATGCCTATTACGGTGATCTACAGACGGCGG
This sequence comes from uncultured Gimesia sp., assembly GCF_963972345.1. Classification (NCBI taxonomy): domain Bacteria; kingdom Pseudomonadati; phylum Planctomycetota; class Planctomycetia; order Planctomycetales; family Planctomycetaceae; genus Gimesia; species uncultured Gimesia sp. The sequence continues at coordinate 4,331 of NZ_CAXAVM010000244.1, forward strand.
CTTCGCTGGCGGAGCGAGGGAAATGTTCGGTACACACAATTTATAAAACAATCAAGAAATTGCGGCGGGCGTTGTATGAATGCGTCAACCGGCGACTTGCGAGTGAGGTTTCATCGTGACAGATCCTGCCCCTGATATTCGAGAACAGATTCTGGAACTGGCCGACGCCCAGTGTTCGGGAAACATTACTGAAGCGGAACTGGAAACGCTGGAAGGTCTGCTGACGGCACATCCGCAGTACCGACGTGAATATCTGAATTATGTTTTTGTACATATTGGCCTGGCAGGAACGGCACAATCACAGTTATTACAATCGCCTGAAACAGGAGCAACCGCTGCTACCATCCAACCCGCTGAAGTGACCTCCGCAGAGACCGATCGGGGTTATCTGGTGATGTTGATCCCGATCGTCTGTACTGCCATCTGCCTGGGAGCGGTGGGGAGCTACCTGATCTGGGGAGATCTGAAACTGCTGCACGAGCCTGTGATTACCATGCAGGAACAGTCGCAATATTATTTTGATGAAAGTGCGGTGCCTCCCGAAGAAGTGGCTTCGGTCAACCAGATGGCCCGTGCCCGGTGGGAACTGCTGGGAGACCGCCCTGCCCTTACGGATCATTTTCAGCCCGGCACGGTGAAAGTGACTTCAGGCCAGGTGGAATTCGCCTTTTCCGGCGGTGCAGATATTAATGTCGCCAGTCCGTCCCTGTTCGGATTCGAGCGGAAGGATCAGGGAACGCTGTTTTCCGGCAGTGTGTCGACACAGCGTTCGGACCGCCGGGAACTGTTTCGGCTGGAGACCCCGGGGATCGAGTTGATCGATCGGGGAACCGAATACGAAGTCAGCGTGAACGAAGCCTCTGAGACCTTCGTGCATGTGCTGGATGGCCAGGTGGAAGTCAAAGCCCGGGGCCGCCTGCCCCGCTTTTTCTGGAATTTCGATCAATCTGCTGCAGAACCCCTCATGGATCAGATGGGTAATCATGCGGTGCGCGTCGGGAACAATGCAAAACTGGTCCCCGGTCTCGTGGGAGCGGGCGCCATGCGGTTCAATAACCGACCGGACGCCAGTCTGCTGCTGGGCAATGGTGGCGGCAGAGAAGTCGGCACGGGTGACTATTCTGTTTCGACGGGAATTACGATTGAAACGCTGCTGATTTCGGAATGGAAAACTCCGAGCGAACCACAAGTGAAAGCCCCCTTTGATTACGACGAGATCTTTCGTAAAGAGGATGGCAGCTATCGGATTCTGCTCAGCTTTCAGAATGATGACAAAGCCGACATCACCCAGATTCCCAGGACAGGCAACGGCCCCTGTCTGTCGTTCGGACTGTATCTGTCCGGCCTGGGATACAGCGAACTGGATATGCCTCTGGACGGAAAAGAGGGCCGACCGACACTGGCCGAGATCCGCGACGGAAAACCCCATCATATTGTCGCCACCTATAATGGCTGGACCGGGGAGAAAGCCATTTATATTGATGGCGTTTTACGGATGAGCCATCGCTTCCCGGTGGGGACAATGATCATCAGCGGCGGTGCAGCACCCGCAGTCATCGGCAATCTGATCTCTGGCGACTCGGAAGCTTTGATCGGCCGGGAACCGTTCAGCGGCGTGATCGACGAAGTCGCCTTCTACGACTATGCCCTCGATGCGAACACCATCGCCACTCACTATGACCTCTTCAAAGCAGGTAAAGATTATTTCGACGGCCAGTTAAACGAGTTCCTGCGCCAGGAACAACAGGGAGAATTTCTGCTGCTCAACAAAGGGCAGAAGATGAAATTCTCCGCGGAGACCGGGAAACCGGTGCTGTGAGATTTTCGCTCACTCCTCCAGCGAATTGTGGCGGGTTTCTTTGACCGTGAGTGTGATACAGAAGGAAATCGCGGCGATGCCGGAGAGGTACCAGGCGATGGAGAGCGGGTTTCCGGTCGAATGAACGAGCCAGGCGGCGACCATGGGGGCGGTCCCTCCGAAGATGGCGAAGGGGATGTTATAGCTTACACTGGCTGCACTGACACGCACGCCGCGGCTGAAGAGTTCAGTAATCGTGGCGGGAATGGCACCGGCGAAACAGGCGACGAGCAGGGCAAAGCCGATCTGCCCGGCGAGGATCATCTGATACTGATGATGGTGCATCAGCCATAACAGGGGATATGAAAACAGAGTCACGCCGGCGGCGCCGATCAGCAGTAGTGGTTTTCGCCCGTATTTATCAGCGAGGATCGCTGCAAGCGGAACCAGCACCGTTAAAGCGGCCATGCTGATAGTGTTGATGTCGAGGGCCTCGGCGCGGGTTTCGCCTACTTCTTCCACGAGCCAGGTCGAGAGATAAATGAAGACGGTGTAAAAGGTGACCGCGTTCATCATATTCAGGCCGGCTGACTGCAGCAGTTCTGTTTTATGGCTGGCCCAGGCCTGTTTGAGAGGTGAGTAGGCTTCCTGTTCAGAGAGTTCTTCTGCAATCGGCTGATCGGGGATGCCATGCCGGATGAAATAACCGACGAACGCGACGAGCACACCAGCCAGGAAGGGAATCCGCCAGCCCCACTCCAGGAGTTGCTCATTCGTGGTAAACGTGTTGATTAACGCACCGACGGCGGAGCCAAGCAGAATGCCGCAGGTGGCGCCGATCATGCTCCAGGCACCAAAAAAGGCACGGCGACCGGCGGGCGCATGTTCGACGAGGAACACGAACGAACTGGTATATTCCCCGCCGACAGAAACACCCTGAATCATGCGAAGCAGGACCATCATGATGGTGGCGTACATACCGATCTCGGCGTGGGTGGGAAGGATGCCCACGAGCATGGTGGGGATCGCCATCATCAACACTGAAAGGGTCAGCGCTTTCTTACGGCCGATGCGATCGCCGATATGACCGAACAGCACGGCGCCCACCGGTCGCATCAGAAAGCCCGCAGCGAAGGCACCGAAGGCGGCGATCAGCGAGACCCGGGGATCTTCCGAGGGGAAAAACAGTTTGCCGATGGTGGGAGCAAAAAATCCATAGACGGCAAAGTCGTACCATTCCAGAATATTGCCAATGAAGCCGGCGGCCAGGACCCGGATTTTTTTCGTATCCGTTTCTTCGGGTTTCATACGCGGAGCCACGGTCGACATGGAATTTTTACTCTCGGATGGGATGTAGTGATATCAGGAAAACTGAATGCGGTCGTAGTTTAGGTGATTCGAAATGCTGTGGAAATGCGGATTTCCGGGGTGGAGAAGAGAAATGTCACTTGCTGAGCCGGGAAGTATTCTGGATTGCTCAATGAGTGATGCTCGCATTTTATTGATCAGGGAAGTTTGATATAGGAACCTTCTCTCTCAACTTCGATTCCGGCATCCTGCAGGGCTTGGAGTGACTCTTCAGTTAATACTTTCTCAACGCCTCTGACTCGGATCAGTCGAGGCATATTTAAGAGACTGTTGATGACCTGGCTGGTGATTTTGGTATGACCTAAATGCAGATACTGTAAATTATTCAGTTGCGTCAGATGTTGGACGCCTGCATCTGAGATCGCGGTGTGATTCAGAAAGAGTACATTCAGATTTTCCAGATCGGTAAGATGGGTCAATCCCTGGTCAGAAATATCAGACTCCTCCAGGTGAAGTTGTCTCAGCTGAGACAGTTTCGCTGTTTCCCTGAGATGTGTGTCGTTAATCGTAGACCCGAGCAAACGGAGACACTGCAGTGATGTCAGGGCAGTCAGGTAATTCAGTTCGGCGGGATCAAACTCCGAAAAATAGATGGACATAAGGGTGAGCTGGCTCATATTAGACAAGTTGCGAAAACTGTCTTTCTCAATGGTTGTTCCACTGAATCCAATTGATTTCAAATTGGTGAGGGAAGAGATGTGTTCTAACTCTCGATTTGAAATATTCACAGCTGTCAGACTCAAGGAATTCAACCTTTTCAATTGTGAGATGCTGCGCAGCTGTTCCGAATGAGAATCGAAATTGCAAAGTGTCAGAGAGCGGAGTGAAGGGAATTGGCTCAGCTCTTTGTAACTGGATTCAGTCAATGATGTGCCATTTAAACTAAGTGAAGCAAGTTTGGGGAACTGTTTCATTACAGAAAAGCCACGATCGGTAATCCGTGCCGGATGGTTCCTGTCTCCCAGTTTCAGTATGAAAAGCGACGGTTGATGTTCCATCGATTCAACAAAGGCGTCGTCGACGGGGCAGGAGTTCGAGCCGGCATAAGAGATATAGGTTATCCTGCTTAAGCTTTCACTGACAGCCAGGGGAATGTAGAAGCAGGCTCCATTATAACAGGCATACTGGTCGATACGAACTTCACCGCCATGACTGCGAATGGACTCGACGAGCGACTTTGTCCGCCAGCGCTGAGACAGAAAAGGAGCCAGACCGAAGGCAAAAACGACTAACAGCAACGAGCAAATGGTACGAAAACTGAACCAGGATCGTGCTGGCTGTTCAATGCTCTGATGCTTCGTCGATGTTTGTCTGATTAACATGTTACCAATCCAGTCGAACCCTTGCTTAATCGACTACAATATTCACTCAGGTGTGCCACTGTCGGCTTGTCCGACTGTGTTTGCTACCGGGCTCCTATAGTCTATCACTGTTGTTGTAATTAACCAAAGAATTCCCAGGGTAGACCATGAATTGCCGGCAATTCAGGATCAATCAATTTACCATTGCTTTCATGCCAGCGGGCACTTGAATATTTCCACTCTCTGCATTCAGTGACCAGATTTCGTTTTACCGGATTGAGGTGAAGATAGTTGACCGCTGATTCAACGGCTTCCCTGGTGAAGAAATTTCGATCGTATCCGGGCCCTTCCAGCCAGAATCGAAAGGATGTTATTCCCGGCCGAGTTCTGATCGTCAGCTCTGTCAATAATGGGTGTTGTTGTTCTATCAGCAGTTCTTTAATCCGATAGGAAAATGGACGTTTGATCGCAGCCAGGAACCGGTCAATTTTACATTCGTGTGTTGTAGGATAGACGAGTAAGTGTAAATGTTCCGGCATGATCACGAATGCGATCAGATTGAAATGATGCCGGATTAATGCCCGGTCTATCGACTGACATATCATATTAATCCAGACCGGATTTGTCAGCAACGGTTTTCTTTTGAAGCAGGAAAACGTCAACTCATGGCAATCACCGGGCTCGTGATAATGTCTGATTTGTTTTCGGTGAGTTGGCATGTTCTGGTGCTGAACTGGATCTGAAATAGTACAATCTTATGGGCTATTGATATGAATGGTGCGCGTGATATATCAGCACTGTCGGACAAGCCCAATACTGTTCGGCACGGAATTTGCGCACTGTCTCAGGTAAGTGTAGAATACT
>NZ_CAXAVM010000245.1:0-9589 GCF_963972345.1 uncultured Gimesia sp.
TTCCAGCAGTTCCTCGAAGGAAACCATGCGGGTACCGGTTCCATAATCATTCCCGGATGAGTTCGTGGCGATCACCTGCATTCCGAATGCCCGTGCCCTCTCGGCGACGGCCTGTCCCGTCAGACCAAAACCGAACAGGCCCAGCGTCAATGAACTGACGCGACGAGGCACAGGGGCAGCAGAGAGGTCATAAATTCCCTGTTTCGTCTGCTGGTTCAGAAACGCGATGTTTCTCAAACTGGCCAGCATCAGACCAATGGCATGGTCGGCTACTTCGGGAATACAGTAATCGGGAACATTCGTCACCGGGATCTTCAGCGACGTCGCATACGCCACGTCAATGTTATCCAATCCGATTCCCAGCCGGGCGATTGTTTTGCAGTCGGGGGCCGCATCAATTACAGCCTGTGTCACCTGGGCCCAGCAGGTGGCAATGGCATCGACACCCGAGGCACATTCCACCAGCGTTGCTTCATCCGCTTCGGGGGGCGCTTCAATTACTTCCGCATCAACTCGTGCCAGTTCCTGTTTTTCAACTTCGCAGTCAGGCCAGGCACGATCTGTTATTAACACACGATATTTCGCAGACACAATTCACTTCCTTTTCATTGTGAGAACGCTTCGAGAATTCTGTACTTTCAGCATCTTAATTTTGAGTGATGTTTACAAGTCCAGCTTTCGGCAATTCTGCAGGGAACTTCTGATTACCGGATCTCAAGAGTCAGATTGATCACAGCGGGATCAGTTCTGTCACACAAGGCTGCTTCAGTGACTCCCTTTGCTGCAGATAATTGTCGAACTAAACTGATACTGTAAAACTACTTATTAAAAACTGGAGATTTATCACTCGAAACGGCGCTGCTTTTGCGTCTTATAAAGAGAGAGCTTGACACTTTTGAGCTGAAGTGACATGATTCAGACGTAGTTCAGTCTATTCAAAGGTTTTTCATGTATTTATATCTGACCGTTTTTTTGACGCTGGTTTCGATGCTGTCCCACACCATGCTGGGATGTGGCTGGCACCATGCGCACGACTGTCAGGCGGGAGAACATGATACCTGTCAGCCGGTGAATCTCTGCCATCATAAAACCGATCACGCGGAACAGGGGCACCAGCATTCTCATTCTGCTGCTGCAAAGAAATGTGCAGAGCAGTCACCTCAACAGGAGCCGATTCCTCAAGATTCGGATCCCTGTCAGGAAGGTCGCTGTTCCTACCTGCTTGCGACATCAGTGAAAGTACATGAAGAATCTCCCCAGCTCATCAGTCTGATGCCACTCTGGGACGATTTATTCTCTGCCCGGGAAAAACAGTACGTCGATCGTATGCCGCTTTTCAGTACCGCTGCGGTCTTTCTCTCGCCGGGCGTGCGCGCGCAGTCTTTGACCACAGTGTGGTTGATCTAAAGACGCTTCGATTCTGTGCTTGTTTTCCGATTCTGCGCTGAGTTCCGGATTTTGTTTTCCGCGAGCCTTTATTTTCGCAAGTCGGATCCCTCACGAATTCCCTTGTACACACTTCGGGCAATGTCTGCGCACTCCCGATACGAGGCTGTGATGAATCATTCAATACTGCAACAAAACTGGAAAATGTTACTGACAATCGTGGTCCTTGTGATTGCAGGTTTGCTGCTCTGGGGGACTCAGCAACAGTGGATGCCTGCGCTGAAAGGTGTTGCAAATAGCAGCAGCCAGAAACAGTCTGATCAGAAAGCATCTGCTGCTGAATCAGAAGAGGAACATCACGATCACGACCATGCCGGGCATGATGAGACCAGTTCGCTGGAACTATCTCCCCAGGCGCGGAAAAACATCGGCCTGACCGCTGACAAAGTGGTGCCCGTCAAACTGAAATCGTTTACCCGTACCATTACCATTCCCGCCATGGTCGTCGAACGTCCCGGAAAAACCCGAATCAGAGTCGTGGCCCCCATGACGGGCATTGTCACGAATGTCAATGTCACCGGGGGCGAAGCAGTTCAGCCTGGTCGGGCCCTGTTCAAAATCCGCTTGACTCATGAAGATCTGGTGCAGGCACAAACCGCCTATCTGAAAACACTGGGTGAGCTTGATGTGGAGCTGAAAGAAATTGCCCGGATTCAGGAAATCACAGATCAGGGGGTCATCGCGGGTAAGGTGCTGCTGGAACGGGAATACGCCAAAGAAAAGCTGGAAGCCATTCTGAAGGCCCAGCGTGAAGCACTCCTGTTGCATGGCTTTACAGATACACAAGTCGATCAAATTAAACAGACGCGGCGTCTGATTAAAGAGCATCTGGTCTATGCTCCTCTGGTACATGATCAGTCTGGAGAAGTATCAGCCCCCGATATGTCCATTCAACGGATTTCTGCCCCGGCACCGAAAACGCTTGATGAGGGAGATACTTCTCAACGCTCACTGCTGGTGGTGCAGTCATTAGATGTGAATAAAGGGGATTTCGTACAGGCCGGAGACACACTCTGCGTCTTGGCGGATTACAGTGACCTGTATATCAAAGGTCAGGCTTTTGAACAGGAAGCTGACGAAATCACGCGCTGCCTCGAAAATGAGTGGCCCGTCGAAGCGATTCAGGAAGAAAATAACGAAACCAAAAAGCTGATCAAGGATCTGAAAATCGACTACCTCGATAATCAGATTGAGACCGATGCCAGAACATTTTCCGTGTTTGTGAATTTACCCAATCGGATTGAACACGACACGTATCGACAGGATGGTGACCGGTATATCACCTGGCGGTTCAAAACCGGACAGAGGATGCAACTGCTGATTCCGGTAGAGACCTGGCAGAAACAGATCGTGCTGCCCGTCGAAGCGGTGGCCAGTGAAGGGGCAGAACAGTTTGTCTTCCAGGAAAATGGAGATCACTTTGATCGACGTCCCGTACACGTGCTGTATCAGGATCAACTCTGGGCAGTGATCGAAAATGATGGCTCGATCTTTCCTGGCGACAAGATTGCCCTGGCAGGCGCGCATCAACTGCAGATGGCTTTGAAAAACAAGGCCGGTGGCGGAGTCGACCCGCATGCCGGACACAATCACTGATTGTTTTCAAGCCTCGCTCGTTAATGTCTTGTCTGCTCGCTGTCGCAACACGGAAACACAATCATGTTAAACGCCATCATTCGTTTCGCTCTTAAACAACGTCATCTCACGCTCGCGTTCTCGCTGTTCCTGATTGGTTTCGGGACCTGGCAGGCGTTGAATATGGGCATTGACGTATTTCCTAACCTCAACCGCCCCCGGGTGGTGGTCATGACCGAAGCGCCCGGCATGGCGCCGGAAGAAGTGGAATCGCTGATTACCTTCCCACTGGAAACGACCTTGAACGGTGCCACCGGTGTGCAGGCAGTCCGCAGTTCTTCGGGGGTTGGCATTTCGATCATTTATGTCGAATTCGAGTGGGGCACCGATATCTATAACGATCGACAGGTCGTCAACGAACGACTGCAACTGGTTACCGAGCAGTTGCCCGACGGCATCAAACCTCAGCTGGCCCCGATTTCTTCGATCATGGGGCAGATCATGATGCTCGGCATGTGGAGTGAAGGAGGGAAGACCTCTCCCCTCGAAGTCCGCACGCTGGCGGACTGGGTTGTTCGCCAGCGGCTGCTGACCATTCCAGGCGTCTCACAGGTTTTCACGATGGGGGGCGGGCGCAAACAGTTTCAGGTACTGGTGGACCCACAGGCGCTGTTGAAGTATGGAATCACATTACATCAAGTCCGACTGGCTACTGAGCAGAGTAATGAAAATGCCACAGGCGGATATCTGGACGAGCAGGGGCCAAATGAATTTCTGGTGCGCGCGTTAGGCAGGATTCAGACACTGGAAGACCTTGAGAAGGTAGTCGTGGCAACCCGCAACGGACGCCCGGTGATTCTCTCGCAGATTGCCAAAGTGATCGAAGGCCCTCAGGTCAAGCGTGGAGACAGCTCTGCCTATGTCAAACAGGATGATGGCACGTTTGCTGGCGGGGATGCCGTCGTTCTGACTGTCAATAAACAGCCCAACGCTGATACCAGGCGCGTGTCCAATGATGTGATCCAGGCACTAAAAGATCTTGAGCCTTCGCTCCCCAAAGACATTCGCATTCAACCGGAACTCTACTCGCAGAAATCATTCATTGACCGCTCGATTGAGAATGTAATCGATGCCCTGGTGGATGGCGGCATTCTGGTCGTCATCATTCTGTTTCTGTTCCTGATGAATTTTCGTACGACATTTATCACGCTGACCGCGATTCCTCTCTCGATCGCCATTACCGCTATCATTTTTGCGATCTTTGGTCTGTCCATTAATACGATGACTTTAGGGGGGCTCGCAGTTGCGATTGGCGAACTGGTGGATGATGCCATCGTTGATGTGGAAAACATCTTCCGCCGTCTGCAGGAGAACCGCTATGCGGAACAGCCGAAACACACGCTGCTGGTCGTATTCCAGGCGAGTTGCGAAATTCGAAATTCGATTGTGTTCGGCACGGCGATCGTGGTACTGGTCTTTCTGCCTCTGTTTGCCTTGTCGGGCATGGAAGGTCGTCTGTTTGCACCGCTGGGTGTGGCATATATTGTTTCGATTCTGTCATCACTCCTGGTTTCTCTGACACTGACTCCGGTATTATCTTACTGGCTGCTGGGGAAAAAATTCGGGTCTCCCGTCGATCCTGAGAAAAGAGCATCATCAGAGAAACAGGGCCACCAGGATGGCCCGCTTCTGCGGTTTCTGAAATGGGTCGCCGGCTATGCCATCAGTTTCAGTATCCGACTGGCAAAACCAATGTTGATCGCAGGCGCTGCCGGGGTGATCATTGCTGGATTGCTTCTGATGCAACTGGAACGCGATTTTTTACCCCCGTTTAATGAAGGAGTGGCCCAGCTGAATGTGGTATTACCGCCGGGAACGTCCTTGCGTAAATCCAATGAGATTTCAGAAACCGTGATGGACCGGCTGAAGAACATCAAAGGCGTCGAGGCTTTTTCACGCAGAACCGGACGGGCCGAACTGGACGAACATGCGGAGGGAGTCAATATTTCGGAGTTCATCATTTCGTTTGATCCCGAATCGGGTCGCAGCCGCGAACAGGTGCTCGAGGATATCCGCACATCGATGGAGGCGATTCCGGGCATAGTCATTTCAGTGGAACAACCTTTAGCGCACCTGATTTCCCATATGATCTCCGGTGTGAAGGCCCAGGTGGGAATTAAGATTTATGGCGAAAGTCTCACCGTTCTGCGTAATACTGCCAAAAAGATGGAAACAGCGATGAATAGCGTGCCCGGCGTTACGGATGTGCTGGTCGAACCCCAGGTCGAAATTCCCCAGCTGCAGATCAAGTTGAACCGGGATAAGTTAAAATTGTATGGCTTAACGCCCGCCTATGTGAACGAGTATGTCGAAACGGCAATGAACGGAATCGTGGTGTCTCAGGTCCTGCAGGGGCAGCGTACTTTTGACCTGCTGATTCGCATGGATGAAAAGTATCGTGAGGATCTGCAGGCGCTGAAACGGTTGTCGATTGATCTGCCCGGTGGCGGCACAACACCACTTTCTTCGGTCGCAGATATCTCTGCTTCATCAGGACCGAACACCATTAATCGGGAAAAGGTGCAGAAACGGATTATCGTACAGTGTAATGTCTCGGGGCGGGGTCTGGTCGATGTGGTGAATGATATCCAGGCGAAACAGAGACCGATTGTCGAAGCACTGCCCGCGGGTTACTTCGTGGAATACAGTGGTCAGTTCGAGAGTCAGCAGTCGGCATCGCAGATGATATCTGCCTTGTTTCTGGTTTCGATGTTTGGGGTTTTCCTGGTCCTGTTCACGATGTTTCGTTCCGCGAACTTTTCATTGCAGGTGATGGCCGCTCTGCCGATGGCTTTTATCGGTTCGGTGATCGCATTGGTCGTGACCGGGCAGACACTGACCATTGCCGCAATGGTTGGTTTCATCTCTCTGGGAGGCATTGCTTCTCGAAATGGAATTCTACTGTTGAACCACTATCTGCATCTGGTGAAATACGAGGGAGAAGGCTGGACCCGGGAAATGATCATCAGGGCCGGCCAGGAACGGCTTGCTCCGGTATTGATGACGGCGCTGACTTCCGGGATCGGGCTGGTCCCACTGGCGATGTCACAGGGTGAAGCGGGGAAAGAAATTCTGTATCCCGTTGCCACAGTGATTATCGGCGGACTGTTGAGCAGTACGATTCTGGAATTCTTCGTTCGTCCCGCTTTGTTCTGGAGCTGCGGTCGCAACGCCGGCGCGAGGATCATGGCAGCCACGAATGCAGATATACCACTGATTGAAGAGCGGGAAGAGGAAACGACTCCTGTCGTGTGAACGGGAGAAATTGAAAACGTAAACGTAATTGAAACGAGATGCTTGTAACAGTATGTCTCTGAATTATTGAAAAGGATTGAGAAAATGAAGACTGGATTTGTGAATTATTTATCGGTAACACTTTGTGTATTGGGATTAACCCTGGTCGGTTGCGATTCGGGGACAGAACAGGGAACCAAATCATTTGACGAAGCGGCTCCGGAAGATGTGACCATGCAGGAACACGATCACCCCAGCGAAGGCCCGCATCATGGTTCTTTAATTGAACTGGGCAAAGAAGCCTATCACGGGGAACTGGTTCACGATGAAAAAAGTGGCGCGATCACTATTTATATTCTTGATGGTGCTGCCAGGGCGGGTGTGCCCATTGCTGCAGAAAGTGTGCTGATTAATGTCAAGCACGATGGTAAAGGTCAGCAGTTTACCCTGGCTGCAATCCCGGACCAGAGAGATCCGGAGGGGAAATCTTCCAAGTTTGCTACCCAGGATAAAGCCCTGGGAGAACTGCTTCACGAGGAAGGCACGACGGCCCGACTGGTGCTGGAGATCGACGGGAAATCGTTTAGTGGAGAGATCGACGCCCACGATCACGACCATGATCACGGTCATGATGAGAAGCATGCTCACTAAACTGGATCCCCTTTTACTGTAGCATCTCCCAGGCCTTCTGGACTACCAATAACAGTATGAGAGATGCCATGGTTAAGGACGATGCGATCTAAAGCAGATACTGCGAAATCCACAAGTGAAGAAACGCCGTTCTCTGTTTCGGAGACGGCGTTTCTCGTTTTTTCCTTAATCGTCCCGGTGGGATCTGTCCCGCCTGTTCATGTTGTAGTCTGCAAGCACGATCAGGTCTGTTTGGACTTACTGGAAGCTGCAAATTGTCAACCGCTACCATTGTCAGCCTTGGATTTTTAAGCCGCGGTATCAATAAACTTAATACTAAGTATGACTCATTCTGTTAGACAGAGCAGGCGATTGCATGTTATACTGCCGATATAAAGAAACAGGATACAGATTCGCGTTCCGTCCAGACTGTAATCAGGGACATCCATCAGGCTATCAAATGAAACAACACTCGAACAGACGGCAAGAAAGCCAGCGCGCGACAGGAGCATCCCGGCGCGAGTTCATGCGAATTGGCTTGGGGGGCTTCAGCAGTCTCACTCTGCCCGGTTTATATCAACTGCAGGCCGCTGCCGCATCACAGGATAAGGCAACCGCCAAACCGAAAAAAGAGCGGACGGCAGTAATCCTGGTCTGGTGCCGTGGCGGTGTCAGCCATCTGGATACTTACGACCCCAAACCGGATGTCGCTTCTGATTATCGAGGCCCTTTTTCGCCAATCGCGACAAAAACAGAAGGGCTGCTGCTTAGCGAACTGCTTCCCCGTCACGCACAGATCTCGGATAAATTCACGGTCCTGCGTTCGATCACGCATACCGGCGGGGGCCATCCGGCTGGTTCTCTGCAGGTACTGGGAGGCGATCCGGATCGGATTGATAAACGCAAACCCACTCTGCCCGATTTCATGTCGGTTGCCAATTTTTTACGTCGTGATACGCATAATGACTTACCCAATTATGTAGGTATCAATGCCATCACGAATTATGACAGCTTTCAGATTGCCGGCCCGACTTACCTCGGACCAGGCGCCGGCCCTTTTCAGATCAACGGGGATCCCAGTTCACCTGATTTTAAAGTTCCCAATATCGGCTTAACCGATGCCAGGCAGACAGAGCGTCTGGCGCAGCGGATTTCACTGCGTCAGCAGTTCGACCAGTACCGTCGTGATCTGGATCTTGAAGGCGCCATGGAAGCCATGGATCAGTTCGAAGCCCAGGCGACCAACCTGTTGACCAGTAAACGGGCGGCAGACGCCTTCGATTTGACAGCCGAGCCACAACACATTCGTGAGCGATACGGCATGCATCAATGGGGCCAGCAGTGTCTGATGGCGCGGCGGCTGGTGGAAGCGGGGGTGGAAATTATCACCACCGAACTTTCCGGTAAACTGTGTGGCCGAGTGAGTAACTGGGACGATCACGCCGTCAATCATCATGTGTTTGACGCCATCAAGTACCGGATGCCGTTTTACGATCAGGCGGTCACAGCGTTGATTGAAGACATCTACCAGCGGGGACTGGATAAACGGGTCCTGGTGGTTGTCGCAGGTGAATTTGGTCGTACGCCTCGAATTTCCTACGCACAAAGTACCGGGGGGGGCATCGGCAGTGGCAGTGCAGGGACGACCCAGCCGGGCCGCGATCACTGGCCGAACGCGAATTCAATGCTGTTTGCAGGGGGAAATATTCAGACCGGTCAGATTATCGGAGCCACTGATGCTAAAGGGGAAGGTCCCATTGAACGCGCCGTTGGTCCCCATGATTTTCTGGCGACCATCTATTCGCATCTGGGCATTGATTACGCAAATACGTTTTTACCCGATTTTTCAGGTCGTCCCACACCCATCGTCATGCACGGGAATGCCATTCCCGAACTGGCGGGCCGCGCCTGAGTTCGCTGCCTGACTCAGATCAAAATGTAAACATCAATGCCTCTCAGCGGTCATGCTGAGAGGCATTTTTTGATCAGGGTTTGCCCGAGATCGCATACAGTCGATCAAAAGAACGCAGATAGATCACTCCGTCACTGATCGCAGGTGTGGAATAAAACGTGCCTGGCAGCTGATTTTCTGCAATTACTTCTCCACTCGCCGCATCAACGACGGTACACAGGCCTTCAATACTCAGGAAGTAAACCTTTCCATCACCGCCAACCAGTGATGAAAAATACTGGCCCTGCATCCGTTTCTTCCAGACCGGTTCCCCTTTTTTGAGATCCAGGCAGGTGGCAACGCCGTTCTGGCTGATCATATATAGTTTGTTCTCCAGTACCAGGGGTGTTGAAGAATCGGGAGTTGCGACATCAAATTTCCAGAGCAGACCCGACTGGGTGATATCTCCGGATTTTCCATTCTGAAAGGCTTTGATATAACCCAGACCACCGCCACCCGGATTTCCGGTGGTCGCGATAACAGTGCCGGTATCGGCGACAGGAGCTGCGATGATGCGGCCAAAGGCACTGGGAATATCCAGGCCTCCCGCGATCCAGAGCTGTTTCCCTGTCTGGGGATCATAGGCATTGATATGGTCCGACCCCGAAACCAGTAATTCCGTTCGATCACCATTTTGAAAAATCGTGGGAGTCGAATAGGCGTCGGCCCCATCTTTCTCAGAAGGGAGCTTTC
>NZ_CAXAVM010000246.1:0-9556 GCF_963972345.1 uncultured Gimesia sp.
ACGCCATAGGGGACTTCCCAGATCAGTTTTCCGTTCTCCGGGTCGAGTGCCGAGACCGCCGTTGGATGCCAGACGATCAGTTCCCGCCGACCGCCAAATTCAAAGATGACGGGCGGTGCATAACCGACGGCGGCATCTTCCAGCGAACGCCACAGCTCTTTTCCAGTCTGCTTGTCAAAACTGACCACCAGCGAGTTCTGCTGTCCTCCCACCAGCGTGATGAGTTGCTCTCCCTCCACCAGGGGTGAAGCGACCATCCCCCAGGTGGGAAGCTGCGTTCCAAATTCCGTGACAAAATTCTTTTCCCAGAGCACGGTTCCATTTTTCGCATCCAGGCAGAGCAGATGGCCCTGCGCACCAACGGTATAGACGCGACCGTCATTAATCACAGGCGTCGAACGCGGGCCAGCCGGATAACTGACCGAGTACTCGACCGGGTACTCATATTTCCAGATGATTTTTCCCGTGTCCGCGTCGAGACATAAAACGCGTTCGAAGCTGACGCGCTGTTTAAAAACGCGATCGGTTACGAATACGCACCAGCGCGAATTCACTTCTGCAACAGCCGGTCCTGCGTAACCTTCACCGATGGGAGTCGACCAGACACGGGGAAGAACTCCGGTCGTGGGCAGGGTTTTGACGATACCGGTTTCCCGCCAGACCAGATCGTGTTCTGGTCCTCCCCATTGAGGCCAGTCGTCGGAGAAAGCCTGCTGCGAGACGAAACTGAAACAGAGTAGAAACGCGAGCAGGCTGCGTGTAATGATCATGCTTACCTCAAGGGTTGAACGGATAAAAATTATTTCACTTCATGGACCAGCAGCATGTCATGACCCTGCGAGGTCCAGTCGGTTCCGGAGATCAGGACAATCTGACTTCCCGTTGACAGGAATCCATGCTTTTTGCCGTAGTTGTCGATGAATTTTAAAATTTTGGAAGGGGATTTATCGACGACATCGGTCAACAGCGAAGTCACACCCCAGTACAGCGTCATCCGCCGCGCGGTTTCAGGTCGATCGGTCAATGCCACGGTCGGCACGGTTCGCCTCTGTTTGGATAAAGCCATTGCGGTTTTGCCTTCATGGGTACAGGTCACCATCAGATCCGCATCCAGTTTTTCTGCAGTAATCCCGGCGCCCATCGTGACGGCTTCTGTCACTTCGCGGGCATACAGTCGGCGGTTACTGGTGATTTCATCGGAATGCAGATTGGAAGACAGAATGCGGGCCGCCTCGCGGACGATGCGGCTCATCATCTCGACTGCAGCCAGGGGGCTCACACCGACTGCCGTTTCGCCCGAAAGCATGACGGCATCGCTGCCGTCCAGCACGGCATTGGCAACATCGCTGGCTTCCGCCCGGGTGGGGAAGGTGTTGAACTGCATGCTGTCGAGCATCTGTGTGGCTGTGATCACCGGGATGCGGTATTGATTGCAGAGATGAATAATCCGTTTCTGGATCACGGGCACGCGTTCGATATCGACTTCGACTCCCAGGTCACCGCGGGCCACCATGACGGCATCCGTCAGCTTGAGAATCTGTTCGATATCACTGACCGCTTCGATCTTTTCAATCTTGGCGACAATATGCGGGGCGACTTCAGGATTCAGCTTTTCAATTTCTTCCTTCAGCCGGGTGATATCGTGGGCAGAACGCACAAAACTGAGTCCGATATAATCCAGTCCGTGTGAGACAGCCCAGGCCAGATCGTTCAGATCCTTCTCTGTGAGGCAGGGGGTGCTCAACTGCACGCCGGGCAGATTGACTCCCTGTTTGCTGCGGATGATGCCTTCCCGTTCCACGACACACTCCACGAATGCATCATCGGGTGATTTTTCTACCACGCGCATCGCGACCATGCCATCGGCCAGCAAGACGGGATCACCCACGCGCAGGTCGCCGATCAGCGATTCGTAAGTGCACGTTAATTCCTGGGGGTTATCGGATTCCTCTCCCTGAATGAAGCGGAACCGCATGTTCTTTCGACACGTGATTTCATTCCCTGGCAGCACACCCAGGCGGATCTTGGGACCGGAGAGATCACCGAGAATCCCAATCGGTTTTTCCATTTCCGTCGAGATCTCATGAATGTTTTTGACAATCTCTGCCAGCGCTTCATGTTTGCCGTGTGCAAAGTTCAGGCGAAACAGATCTACGCCTGCAATAATCAGATTCTGCAACATCTCCCGCGAATCGGAAGCGGGCCCGACCGTGGCTATAATTTTCGTTTTTACGAGAGGATGTTCTGCATAGTGCTTGTCGTTCATCATGAACCTTTAAAAGAATATTTCCCTCGGCAGGTTCCTGTGTGCGCACAGACCTGCCTGTAAGCAGAAGAGCTCAGTTTTGACCATCCGTCTGAAACCATTTCTGATTTACCTGTTTGACTGGCTCTCCAGGTCCGGCGACCTGAAATTTGCCTTTCAGACTGACGGTCGTCGGGCGAATGCAGGTTTTATCATTGCAGGCCTGGTACTTGACATTCAGTTCCAGCTGCTCTGCTTTGCCGGCGGCGGCAGCGGGAATTGTCAGAGTGCCACGGATGACTGCCTGTTTCTCGTAAACCTGCAGTGGTTCATCGAAGCCTTCGACGGTAAATGCATGGCCTGCCGGATATTTGATTTGAGACAGTTTGACCTGCTGATTCGATTTCACAGTAAACGTGGTGGGTACCATGAAATCGGGGCTGGCAGGATTCGCATTGATGTGCCAGCCTTCTTCGATGGTGAGCACAATCGCGACCTGACAGGTTTTGCCCGCGGGCAGTTTATCGACAGAGAGATAAGCTTTTGCTGCAACCAGATTTTTCTTTGGAGTCACCTGTCCCAGTCCGGCAAATGCCAGCAGTTCCAGTCCCGGTGTGACGCTGGCCAGCTGTGCTGCGTTTTCTGTGAACTGTTCCAGCGATCCTTGTGCAAAACCGGCTTCTGCTGGGGAGATCATCAACGATGATTGTTTCTGATCAGCGGGCGTTTCCAGGAACTCTCCCACTGCCTGTACCAGCTGGGCACAGCGATTGGGATAGCGCTTGATTACCCGCCCGAACAGCTGCAGCGTCTGATCGGCATGCTCGCGATATCGGGGATCGCCTGTCAGTCGGGTTAACTCAATCAGGTTCCGCGTACTGATGCTGTTGCCGGAGGGAATCGCAGCATCGTAGGCATTTTTGGTACGGGCAATCAGCTGTTCGTGATCATGCGTGGTGAAGAAGAATCCATGTTCTTTCTGGTCCCAGAACAGTTTGATCTGCAGGTCGGTCAATGCCTGTGCCTGCTCCAGCCATTGCTGTTTGCCGGTTGCTTCATAGAGCGCGAGCAGTCCCTGCACGAGGAAGGCATAATCATCCAGGTAGGCATTCAACCGCGCCTGATCGGCCCGATAGCTGCGATACAGGTGCCCCTGATCGTCGCGCATCTGATCTAGAATGAACTGAGCCGCTTTCTCGGCGGCTGCCGTATATTCCGGACGTTTCAGGATCCGGCCTGCGGTGGCCATGCCGGTGATCATCAGACCGTTCCAGCTGGTCAGAATCTTGTCATCTTTCAGCAGTGGCTGACGCTGGTTGCGGACGGTGTGCAGTTTGTCGCGCATCGTCGCCAGTTGTGACTCCAATGCTGCGGGAGTTGTCTTCTGCTTTTCAGCGAGTGCTTTGAGCGTAGTCACACGATGCAGTACGTAGCCGTGTTCGAAGCGAACCGGATCGTTTAAACCATAAAATTCCGCGAACAGGGGATAGCCTTCACCCAGGATCTGTTTCAGTTCTTCCTGTGACCAGGCGTAATGTTCGCCTTCCACGCCATCGGTTTCCGCGTCCAGGGCGGAATAGAAGCCTCCGCGGGGATCAGTCAGTTCGCGCAATACAAAATCAATGATGCCTTCGGCGACCTGTTTATATTGAATGTTGCCTGTCTGCTCATACGCCTGAGAGTAAAGTAACGCCAGTTGACCGTTGTCGTAGAGCATCTTTTCAAAGTGGGGGACATGCCAGTAACGGTCGGTACTGTAACGGTGAAAGCCGCCCCCCAGATGATCATAGATACCACCATTGGCCATCGCGTCGAGTGTCTGGTACAGCACCTTTGCCGATTCCGCCGACGTACTTTCGGCAACCGGCGATTCAATATCGTACTGCAGTAATACGAGCTTGGAAGAGGTGGGGAACTTTGGCCCATTCGGACTGACTTCCGAAAAGTCGATTCCACCATATTCCGCGTCAAAGCTGGCATTGATGGAACGCACGCCGGCTTTGACCAGTTTGTCTTCGAGGGGAATTGCTTCGGTCGCCGCTTCTTCTTTCTGCAGCCGGGCAACTTCTTTGGCAATGATGGTGGCACTTTGTTGTACCTTCGCTTTATCACCGCTCCACAGTTCATTCACTTTCTGTAAAACGCGGGGAAAGCTCATCTGCCCTCCCTGGTCGGTGGGGGGGAAATAGGTGCCACCAGCGAAAGGCTCACGATCGGGTGTTAAAAACATCGAAAGGGGCCAGCCGCCATTATCGGGAGCACCGATCAGATGAAAGTAGACGCTGAGCGAGGTCATATAAATATCATCGATGTCCGGCCGTTCTTCGCGATCAACTTTGATATTCACAAAGTTCTCGTTCATGTACTTTGCGATGTCAGGATTCTCGAAAACCAGCCGCTCCATCACGTGGCACCAGTAGCAGCTGCTGTAGCCGACAGACAGAAAAATGATTTTGTTTTCCTGCTTTGCTTTTTCGAATGCTTCCGGACCCCAGGGATACCAGTCGACAGGGTTGTGCTGATGTAACAGCAGATAGGGGCTGGTCTCTTTGGAAAGACGGTTCGTAAACATGGCTTCGTTTTTCGTCTTTTCGGTTTCGGTTGCTTTTGTTTTCGCATCTTCACTGGCAGATACGTTTTCTGGTTTCCAGTTGGAAACGAAGAATAAGATGGTCAACAGCAGGACAATCCACCATTTCATGTTTTTATGCAAATCCATTTTTAAATTCCTCCAGAGTCGGACAGTGAACTCAATGCCCGTTGTATAATTCAGTCTGCGTCGTTCAGCAGATCCAGCGGTGGGTAGCATTATCTTATCCGATACCCGTCCAGTCGACTATTTAATATTAACAGAAGAATAGAAATTCAGCACATCACCGCGGCATTGTCTGAGACCGGATAACCCGATTTATGCAGGAACCGGGATCTGCTGGAGAATCTGGCGAATGATCTCCGTAGCGCGGTTTCGCTGGCTCTCACGCACCAGAGACCGGGTGATGACGCGATGTGCTAACACCGGTACTGCCAACTGTTTGATGTCATCGGGGATGACATAATCTCGCCCTTCGGTAAACGCTTTTCCCTGAACCGCATGCGAAAACGTAATCGCACCGCGGGTACTCACACCCAGTGTTAACTCGGGGTGATTGCGGGTCACATCCACGATTTCCAATATATAATCGGTCAGGGAATCGTCGACCCGGACATTGCGAACCGCCTGTTGCATCTCTCGCAGTTGCTTTACCGAGAGCACCGACTGCAGCGTTTCCACAGGCTCGCCAGAACGATGCTGAATCAGTACTTCACGCTCGATGGATCGTTCCGGGTAGCCGATATCAATACACATCATAAAACGGTCGAGCTGGTTTTCCGGCAGGGGATAGGTGCCTTCGAACTCGTAAGGGTTTTGTGTTGCCAGTACGAAGAAGGGGGGCTGCAGGGTAATTGTCTGGCCTTCCACACTGACCTGGCCTTCATTCATCGCTTCCAGCAACGCACTTTGTGTGCGGGGAGGTGTGCGGTTAATTTCATCTGCCAGCAATACATTGGAGAAGATCGGGCCTCTGCGGAATTCAAATTCGCCCAGGCTCGGCAGAAAGACGTTCGATCCCAGAATATCAGAGGGCAACATATCCGGGGTGAACTGCACTCGTGTGTAGTTACAGTCGAGGCTCTTGGCAATCGCTTTCGCGAGTGAAGTTTTACCGACGCCGGGTGCATCTTCGATGAGCACATGACCTTCGGACAGCAGAGTGACAATCGCCAGTTGTACCACATCCGGTTTGCCGATGAGGACGCTGGAGATGTTGTCATGCAGTGTCTTGACCAGGCTGGCGGTTTCTTGCTGGGAGCTGACTTCCATTAAAGATCCATTTTCTGAAGGGCATTGGGGCTGATACAACGGAGCACAGTCGGAGTATCAACATTCAGAAATACAGGATTCCCACATTGATTTCAACTGACAGTCTAACTGGTTTCGGGGGGATCTGGAATTATGTAAAAACAGAGAAAATACTTCTGTACAATTGTCGGACTAAGTTCCATTATAGAGATGCCAATTGTAAAGAAAACAAAAATTTGATAACAATCACTGCTGGTAGCAATCATTTATGAAATTCAGGTGCTTTGTCTGAGTGTTCAGTCCTTTCACTGACTGTCAACACGCGTGCTCCTTCATTTCGATGTCATCATAAATTATCAATTCATCAGGATTATACTGCATGTCGGGCTCAAATCAGTCGATCGACCAGTTCGCATCTCTCACACGACGATCTTTTCTCCAGTCAGGGGGGATAACCCTGGCCGGCCTGAGTCTGTTAGACCATCTGGTACTTCAGGAACTGGTGGCTGCTCCTGCAGATCAGAAGGTAGAAACATTAAACCGCTTCCCGCGGATGGTGCAGGAATACTTTGTCGAGCGTGTCCGGGAACAGGAAGTCAAAACGATCCAGCGTCTGGATGCTCTGAAAACAAAAGCAGACGCGGAAGAATATGTCGCCTCCGTGCAAAAACGGATTCGAGAAGCCTTTGGCCCTGAGCCCGAACGGACTCCACTCAACGCGCGTGTCACCCGAACAACTGATCGCGATACTTATACGATCGAAAATGTCATCTTTGAAAGCCGTCCCGGTTTTCTGGTGACTGCGAATCTGTACGTTCCCAAAGGGATCACCGGCCCCGTGCCCGGCGTCGTGGGAACCTGCGGGCATTCGCATAACGGAAAAGCAGAGACCGCTTATCAGGCATTTTCACAAGGACTCGCCCGCAAAGGTTACGTGGTTTTAATCTACGATCCCATCGGCCAGGGAGAACGCGTGCAATACAGCGGTGATGATCTCAAATCGACAGTGGGAGTCGGTGTCCGCGAGCATCTGCATGGCGGGAATCAGCAGTTTCTGGTTGGTGAGAACCTGTCAATGTGGCGCGCCTGGGACGGAATTCGCGCCCTCGATTATCTGCTGACCCGGAAAGAAGTCGATCCCAAGCAGGTGGGTGTCACCGGGAATTCGGGAGGCGGTACCATGACCACCTGGCTGTGTGGTGTGGAGCCACGCTGGACGATGGCCGCTCCCAGTTGTTTCGTTACTACCTTCCGTCGCAACATGGAGAACGAACTTCCCGCCGATACCGAACAGTGTCCGCCCAAAGTTCTGGCGCTGGAACTGGATCACGCCGACTTCCTCGCAGCACAGGCACCGAATCCGGTGCGAATCCTCAGTAAAGAACGTGATTATTTTGATGTGCGGGGTGCGCGGGAAGCCTATCTGCGACTGAAGCGACTCTACAAACTGCTGGGCCGCGAAGAAAATGTTTCTCACTTTGTCGGTCCCACCTATCACGGTTATTCGCAGGAAAATCGTGAAGCCATGTATGAATGGTTTAACCAGGCCACCGGCGTTTCCAGTGAATCCCGGGAACCCAAACTGGTCATTGAAAAAGATGAAACTCTGTGGTGTACCCCTAAAGGATCCGTCGCAGACATCGGCTCCAAACCACTGCATGTATTTACCGCGGAACAGTCAAAAGCACTGGCCGCGAAGCGAAAGCCAAAGACCGGCGCTGCCCTGCAGTCGGCTGTCGCGGAAACATTACGTTTAAAACATCTGGAAGGAACACCCGATTATCGCATCCTCAGAAACCGGGGCGGCAAAAATTATCCGCTGAAATATACGATCGCTTATGCCGTGGAAACAGAACCAGGCATTCAGGCAATCGTCTACCGTGTGTCCGATGAAAAACTTTATTCCAGGCCGCCTCAAGACGCCGGCAAGCAGGCGACCCTGTATATCTCGCATGTCTCTTCCGATGCGGAACTGCGCGAAGAGCCTTTATTAAAAACTGCCAGCCAGGATAAAGATCGCATTCTGTATACCTGCGATGTGCGTGGCGTCGGGGAATCGATGCCGGACACTACGAATCCGAATTCCTTTTTCACTCCGTATGGCAGTGATTATTTTTACGCGGCTCATGCGGTCATGCTGGATGACCCTTATACAGGTCAGAAGACATTTGATGTGCTCAGGGTTCTCGACTGGATGGCCGCCAACGGACATACCGATATCCATCTGATCGGTCGAGGCTGGGGTGCTCTGCCGGCGACGTTTGCTGCCCTGTTTTCGCCTCACGTAACACAGATTACATTGAAAAATGCTCTCACTTCTTATAGTGATATCGCAGAAACAGAACATTACGAATGGCCTCTTTCCACGCTCGTTCCGAACGTATTGACCTCTTTTGATATGCCAGAATGCTATGCTGAACTGAAAGCGAATAAAGGGCTTACGCAAATTGCTCCCTGGGGAGCAAAAGGCGCGGACAGCTGAGAACACCTGCCAACAGCCTTGCATCTTCCCCGGTGCGCCCGTCACAATAGTAAGAATCAACACCGGCGGGCTTCATTCTTTTCTCTGAATAAGAAACTGGCATCATTGTGAGCAGCGATCCTACGATGGAAACTTCCGATCTGGAAGCCGTTGAAAATTTACACCAGTCATACCAGCGGCTTCTGCAGGAAGTCAACCGGGTGATCATCGGCCAGCAGCAGGTGGTTGAAGAATTATTGATCTCCCTGCTGGCAGGCGGACACAGCCTGCTGGTCGGCGTTCCGGGACTTGCGAAAACGCTCATCGTGCATACGCTGGCGGATACTCTTAATCTTTCCTTTAATCGCGTGCAGTTTACGCCGGATCTGATGCCGGCTGACATCACCGGTACCGATGTGATTCAGGAAGATAAGAGCACGGGCAATCGCGATTTCAAATTTCTGCCCGGCCCGATCTTTTCGAATGTAGTGCTGGCAGATGAAATCAATCGCACGCCTCCCAAAACCCAGGCCGCCCTGCTGGAAGCGATGCAGGAACACCAGGTGACAGCCGGCGGACGGAAACACAAACTTCCGGTCCCGTTTTTTGTACTGGCGACTCAAAATCCGATTGAGCAGGAAGGGACATATCCACTGCCGGAAGCGCAGCTCGACCGTTTCATGTTCGAGATCAAAGTTCAGTATCCCAGCGAAGAAGAAGAGTTCGCAATCGTCAGACAGACCACGTCAGATGAATCATACGCCGTCAAGAAAATACTGGAACTGGATGAACTGTTGTCCTTTCAGTCACTCGTGAGAAAAGTTCCCGTTGCCGATCATGTGATTCGTTATGCGATGCAGTTTGCCCGCATGACGCGTATCATTCCCGGCAGCGATACACAGGCGGAAGAGGTTCCCGACTTTATTCGCGAGTTTGTCAGCTGGGGTGCCGGCCCCCGCGCCAGCCAGAATCTGGTACTGGGTGCAAAAGCCCGCGCGATTCTGCAGGG
>NZ_CAXAVM010000247.1:0-9533 GCF_963972345.1 uncultured Gimesia sp.
AGAAAAGCATCTCGCGATGCCCATTGACTGACCGTGTATTTCGTGAGACGGTTACTTATTATCTAATCTTCATCTAATGAAAAGTTCTAAAATGGAAGAGCATCGAGTCTCGCCACCAGAGGATATACAGTATGTGGACACAGACCATGCAGTTCGTGATCGTGAGTTATTTAACCAAATAGCGGAAAAGTATTGCCGCAAAGATTTATTGCCAGCAACACGACACGCTCGCAAGCACCGGCTTTTCCAGACGTTGAAAGCAGTCCAGATGTCTTCCAAAGCTGATGTGTTAGAAGTGGGATGTGGAGCAGGTTTTGCGGCAAAATACCTGGAAGGGCGCGTTGGTAGTTATTGTGGAGTAGATTACTCAGAAAAGCTGATTCACTACGCACGTGTCCATAATTCAGGTCCAGAGATCGAATTTGTAGCATCCAATATTAAAGACTTCCAACCAGGAAAGTCATTTGATCTGATATTTGCAATTGGACTTTTGCATCATTTTGATGATCTGGACTCGATGCTCAAGAGTACTATTGGGCTACTTAAGCCTGGAGGCTGGTTCGTCGCAAATGAACCACAACCAGGTAATCCACTAATCTCATTTGCAAGACGGGTTCGTAAGAGCATTGATGCGAATTATTCTGCAGAACAGAAGGAATTGACAGCAAAATCACTTAGGAGTGCCTGCGAACGAGCTAAATTGAGTTCAGTGCAGATCGTTCCACAGGGTCTGTTCTCTACTCCTTTTGCTGAGGTACCTCTTCATCCACAGTGGCTGTTCGCCCCTATATCAAATCTCGCATGTTTTACTGATAAATTTGTGGAACGATTACCTGCGAAAGTATTTCATAAACTAACTTGGAATCTCGTCGTCGCTGGTAAAAGACAAGTGCATAAAGGTTAATATTGGCTTTGCCCCGGTTCCGAAGACCGTAGTAGCTTTAACCATGTGACCTGCCTTAAAAACCTGTACCAGGTCTTATGAAGGTTGGGTTAGGTAATTTCGCTGTGCAGTTGGAATGAGGGCGCAGCCCGATTGGAAACTGCACAGCGACTCGCAAACTCTGCCGGGGTGACGTATCCCAGCGAACTGTGTGGGTGTTGCCCGTTGTAATCTTCCCACCAGGCAACTGTCAGCCTGCGGGCCGTTAACAGACTCTCAAACTCTTCGACTGCCAGAAACTCATCCCGGAAACGACTGTTGAAACTTTCCGCATAACCGTTTTCCCAGGGAGCCCCCGGCTCAATATACAACGAGTTGATCTCCAGTTGACTCAACCAACGCTGAATCGCTTTGGAGATAAATTCCGGACCGTTATCACTCCGGATGCACTGCGGCACCCCTCTGGAAGAAAACAGTTCGGCCAGAGTATTGATCACATCTTCGCTCCGAATACTTCGATCAACCTTCAATGATAAACATTCCCGGGTAAACTCATCAACAATGGAAAACCATTTCAGGGAACTGCCCGATGAGGTCCGGTCAAACACAAAGTCCCAGCACCAGACATGATCTTTCTGTTCTGGCCGCAGCAGGTGACAACCATTCCGAGAATCACCGAGCCTGCGCCGTTTTCTCTTCTTTTGAGGTACTTTCAGCCCTTCCCGACGCCATAAACGATACACGCGGGTAAAACTGGCACACCAGCCTTCCCGTTGTAACAGCCTGGCAATGCGGCGATAGCCGAATCGAGGCCGTGACCGTACCAGCTCATACATGCGCTTGACCAGGGACGGCTCATCACTGCGAGGGCTTACCTGGTAACGCTGAATGGCCCGGGGCTGATCCAGAACCAGGCACGCTCTCCGCTCAGAAACACGGAACTCATTCTGGATCGCTTTGACGGCGGCTCGTTTTCGGGAAGGGCTTACCAGTTTCCCTCCGAGATATATTTCAGCATTTTGTTATCCAGAGACAGATCGGCGACCAGTTCTTTCAGTCGCTTGTTCTCGTCTTCCAGTTGTTTGAGACGCTTGGCTTCTTCCGATTTCATGCCGCCGTACTGATTCCGCCAGCGCAAGTAAGTCGATTCACTGACCTCCAGGGTCTGCAGCACGGAAGCCAGGTCTTTACCGGCATTCAGCATCGCATCCGCATCACGCAGCTTGCGGACAATCTGCTCGGGGTTGTGACGTTTTCTTCGCTTGTTCATCAAATGTTCTCCTCGTCAAAAGGACGCTAAGAACCTTCATAACATTTGGATCAGTTTTTGAAAAGCAGACCACATGCTTTGTTTTTGCCTGGATGACGCGTATTAGTGGTAGGGGGGAAGGTCACACTCAGCATCGCCCCGACGTCACGCAAGTTGCGGACAATCTGTTCCCGGCTGTACCGATTCATCGCTCACTTACTCGTCAACTCGAAGTTAATCGTATTCGGCCCATCTTTGGCCACGGTCGCTTTGAGAGTCGTATTCTCATTATACCTTTTTGGCAGCATCTCAGGACCGGCTACTTCCGCGCCCCCGTCTGGCTTGCTGATGCGAACCATGTGATCGCCGAGGATCGCGCCGGCCGTATCATTGTTGTACATCAGCGAGTACTTCCCCTCTTCATCAGTGGCTGCAGTGGAAGCGCGAGCCTGTTTTTTCTGCTGGGCTCCCTGGGGATAAAAATCGATGATCGCGTCCGGCAACGGTTTTCCATCCAAAGTAACCTGCCCGGTCACTTCTGCCAGATCGGGTAGATCGTTACTTTTTCCGGAACAGCCTGTCAGAATCAATGGCAACATCAGCAGGCAGAAAAATCGAGGAGCAACAGGTAACTGAAAAGGATTCGAGGGCATGGATTAACTTTCGGCGTGAAAATCAAACGTCGAACGCCCCCGGTTCATTGCGCAGGGCGTTCGACGGAAAGGTTCAGATTGTAAATCAGGAAGCGGGTTTAAAACTCCGGTAATACTTCTCCACCTTTGATCGAGACCAGAGCTTGAACGACGGCAATGCGGTCTACGTTTTCACTTAAAAAGCGAACCCCACCGTCGGCCATCAGCATTTGACAGCCGCCTTCGTGGTGGCTCCCCGCTCCCCAGGCATAAGGCTTATCATAGCCCGGATGATTCTTATTGATCCCATAAGAAACAGGCAGTAACACATTCGTATGACGGTAGGAATTCCAGAAGGGACCATACGAAGCACTGGTCAGCAGCATTGAGGCTTCCATGATCATCATCGTATTACTGGTGCCATCTTTGATGTCAGAGATTCTGGCAGAACCGTTGAATCCCAGGGTCCCCTTGAGACTACTGGTATTATTTCCATACGAAGAGACCAGGCTGTATTCAGTGGTATAACCTACATGACCATAGCTCGATTTCTGGTAATCACCATATTTCGTGGGATTGGGATCAGAAGGACACAGGAAGATCGGAAAGTTATTTCTGACAACCGTCAGCTGTCCCGACCCGGCAAAAGTCGGTCCCACGGAACCACAATAACTTCCGTCAGAGCGGGCAACATGGTTTGAAGTCGACTGCGTGAAATCGTACTGGTTATAGAGATTTGCCAGGTCCATGTAGGGGAGCAGCAGCTGATAAAACGAATGGTTCATCAACAGCGGGGACGAACCGGACGGCATATCCAGCACTCGCTCACAATAACAGCTTCCCGGCGCAACGGCTGCAGGAGGGAAAACGCGATGGGCATCATGATAATTATGTAATGCGAGACCAATCTGCTTCAGATTATTCTTACAGGTGCTGCGACGGGCCGCTTCTCTCGCCTGCTGAACGGCTGGTAATAATAGTGCAATTAAGATCGCAATAATCGCGATCACCACCAGAAGCTCAATCAGGGTAAAACCCCGGTTTTGTTTTTCTCGATAACGCATCAAGAACGTACTCCCTCAAAAAGTAAAAAATAAAAATGAAATCACTATGAAGAGCAAGGAGTATTTCAGACCTTCCCTGACTGAGTCGAAAAATAATTAAATGACAACAGTGGGAACCTGATCTATTTAGTTACAACTTCCTCCATTTCACTCATTTGCAAATCATGCACCAATGATTTCATTTTTTCAGGATCCTCGCCAGAAAGATGTTTGAGTCCTCAAAATTCCTGAAATCCAAGGCAAAACAGCAGATCATAACGCCGTTCTGCGCATACCCGATTCCAGGCTTCACTCGCTGCACGTGCCTGCGGAAGATTGACCTGCAAAAAAATCAGGCACAAATGCTGAAGGATAAGTCGTTGCGGATTTCAGCAGGTGATCAGTATGTCCTGACCAGTTCCGATTCCGAAGCTGAAAAGAAAGCCTGGCACCCCAATGAGCTGACATGTCTTTTGTTCAGTTAACGCAACCTGTGAATCAAGGGAGTTCCGCAGGTTTTGCCTGAATGAGATGCAAATAGGGCTGCGCTTCCGGCCAGGATCTGACTTCAGCCATTTTCGAAGCGGGGACCTGAATGGACGTGAAAAACTCAATCGAAATCTGGTCATCAAATTTCCCTTCCAGATAACCAAAGGGAATCTTCTCTGCTTCCTGTTCCGCAGTTCCGTTTTTCACGCGGGGAGGAATAAACAGGTTCCAGAATTTTTGAGGATCTTCTTCTGTCAGCAAAGCCCTGAACCGCTGCCGGACTTTGTCACTCGCGGGTGAGTCGTCCAGATTTCGATAGACGAGAATCGCCTGAAAGGCCAGCATCTGATTCCAGTATCTTTCGGTAACCACATAGTGAGAAAAATGCAGTCGGTCATTAAACCCCAGATGGAGAGGATCATAGGGAGATTCGGGCAGCGACTTACCGGCTGCCAGCATGTCCTGCATTTTTCGCGCATCTTTATGCTGAATGGCATACATGAAATGCATTCCACTGAAAGGAGTCGCCCAGCCGTGTTCGCGTACGCTGTCTTTCAGATGAATGACCACCTCGCCATAGCGGGGAGATCCATTCGGCGGCCCGACACTGGCAAATACAGCATCAAACGCGCCATACAGCTGATTTTCCACTGCAGGCGTCGTATGCGATAAGTCATCTTTTTTCACTTCCTCTTCCACCAGCAGCGAGACCAGCGCTTTCTGCTTCAAGACATCACGCAGATTTTCAAAATGCAGTCGATTCACAATCGGCGCCGGTTTGTCTTCAATCGCTTTCAACAGCTGTTGTTCTTCTGCGGTCAGGGGAGACAGAAACAGTTCGAATTCTGCCAGCGTACAGCGGGAGCTGATCTCCAGCCATTTCCGGAGCTTGCTGGCGTCCAGTTCCCGATGGAACGGGAGCACATTAATCGCCATCCGGCGGGTCGTCGCCAGGGGATATCCCGCTTGCCGATCTGGTTTGACTGCAGGTGATTTGACAGCATTTTGTGCTTCACTCGCAATGCAAGCCGAGAAGAACACGCTGAAGATCAACAGGATTCGATAGATCATATTACTGGCTCATCTTGATCAGAAAAATGTCGTTACTGCCGTGACTTTTCAATGTATGCCCCTGATATTGAGTGGCTGGCGAGAACGCTCCGGAGACAAAGCAGTTTTGATTTTTATCCACCGCAATCGCATAACTTAAATCACTCTTCTCACCACCCAGTATTTCCAGCCAGTCAGGCTTTCCGTCAGGAGCAAAACGGGCAATAAACAGATCACGGCCTCCCAGGTTCGGATACTGTTTTCCCAGAAAGTGGACGTCATCAGAAAATTCTCCCGTGACATAACAGTTACCTGCCTGATCGGCGGCGATACCCAGCCCGTAATCAGTCTTCTCACCTCCCCCGGTATAAGCCCAGGCGGGAGAGCCATCTGCATTGATTCGCGCGACAAAGATATCATGCCCCCCCTTACTGGTCATGCTCGTTTTGCCAAAGGTCGCTTTATTTTTATACATCCCCGTCAGATAACAGTTGCCCTGTTGATCAACGGCAACGCCGGTACTCAAGCCATTTGCCTGTCCGCCGGAATTCGCCGACCAGATCAGCTTTCCCGCCGGTGACAGTTTCGCCAGAAAAATATCCTGCACCGGAGTATCGGTGCCCACCTGTTGACCGTCCAGTTCCAGCAGTCCCGTAACATAGCCACAGACATAACAGTTTCCGCTGGTATCAACGGCAATCTGATGTCCACTCTGACTGCGACCATTGCCAGCCATCTGGCTCCAGATCAGCATTCCATCCGCATCATAACGGGCTACAAACAGCGAACGGCCTTTTTTATTTCCCGTTTGCGATGTGCCAAACGTGACATCACCGGCAAACGAACCGGCCACATAGCAGTCTCCCTCGGGAGTGACTGCGATTCCGTGTCCGTAATCATAGCCCGTTCCTCCGGCACTCTCTGCCCAGAGCAGTTTTCCCTGCGAATCAAACTTGGCGATGAAATAATCGTAGTCGCCCTGGTTCTTGAGAGTTTTACCACCAATCTGAAACGTCGGGCTTTGAAAGTGTCCCGTAACATAGGAGTTTCCCGCCTGATCAACGGCAACCCCATAACCCCGGTCAATGTCTTTGCCTCCCGCGGTCTGAACCCAGAGCAGCTTTCCCGCAGGATCGTATTTGGCGAGCACAAAATCCATATTCCCCTGGCTGGTTACTGTCTGATCCCCAAACTGCGCGGTTTCTGTGAACTCACCAGTTACATAACAGTTTCCCTCCTGGTCGACAGTCATGCCACGAATCTTGTCGTGTTTCTTGCCCCCTGCCTGCTGCACCCAGAGAATCTGACGTTGAGAAGACGCCCCCTGCTTTTCACCAGAAAACGCTTCATTTGAAAAGAAAACAGGTCCTGTCAGGCTCAACAGAAAAAGCAACAGAAACAGATGACATCCGGAACAAAACGACTTCATAACAGACTTTCTTTGAAACAGTACCTTCAGAGAATGCAGCGACGTTAAACTTATCATGACAAGATTTAACCGCCAGTGACAGAACCAGAGCGGTTACATTATTTTGTTAGCATATTTAACAATCTAGCATAAACCACCTTGTGACAACAGGAAAGAGAATTTATCCTAAACATAAGTAGATAATGATATGAAATCGTTCGATACTGAAGGGGGAGTCGATGTATGCGTTATTCAGCAACAGTAATCTCACTGGTCCTGCTGGCAATCTCTCAGTCCCCGCTATACGCACAATCGACGCCGACTGAAATCGATTACCAGTCACAGATCAAGCCGCTCCTGAAGTCACACTGTTTTGCCTGCCATGGCACTCTAAATCAGGAATCCGCACTCAGACTGGACGCCGGAAAGCTGATTCTGAAAGGGGGAGAGATTGGCCCTGCTGTTGTCGCGGGCAAACCCGAGGAAAGCCTGCTGTACCAGGTACTCACGCCGGACGCCGATTTTCAGATGCCCCCCGAGGGACAGGGACGACGACTGAAATCGGATGAGATCCAACTGATTAAAAACTGGATCGCTCAGGGTGCTACTTTTCCAGCGAACGATCAACCGGAAGCAGATCCTGCAGAACACTGGGCGTTTCAACCCGTCATTCGTCCTGCTGTCCCTGAAGTGAAATCCAGACCGGCAAACCCGATTGATGCATTCATTAATGCAAGGCTGCAAGAGAATAAAGTGCGGCCCCAATCGCAGGCAGACCAGGCAACCCTGTTGCGGAGAGTCTATCTCGACCTGATCGGTCTTCCCCCAACTCCCGCTGAACTGGATGCATACCTCAGTGACACACGACCGGATGCCTGGAACCGGGTGATCGAAGACCTGCTCGCACGACCACAATACGGAGAACGCTGGGGGCGCCACTGGATGGATGTCTGGCGGTACAGTGACTGGTACGGTCGCCGTGGCGCCAAAGACATGACCAACAGCTACTCCCTGATCTGGCGCTGGCGCGACTGGATTATCCGGTCGATCAACGAGAACAAAGGCTATGATCGCATGATCCTCGAAATGCTGGCGGCAGATGAAATTGCACCGAATGATCGCGAGAACCTGGTTGCCACCGGATTTATTGTGCGCAATTTCTACCGCTGGAATTATCACACCTGGCTCAAAGACAATGTGGAACATACCGGAAAAGCCTTCCTCGGCCTGACCATGAACTGCTGCGAATGCCACGATCATAAGTATGATCCGATCACGCAAAAGGAATATTTTGCCTTCCGCTCATTCTTTGAACCAGTCGATCTCAGGCATGATCGCGTGCCCGGTGAAGCAGATCCGGGGATCTTTCCCGACTACAAACTCAGTGTCCGCAATGGTCCCGTACGCACCGGGATGGTTCGGATTTATGACAGGCACCTGGATGCCAAAGCAAAGTTTTATACCGGTGGCCTGGAACAGAATGTGGTCAAGGACAAGCCGCCGATCGAAGCATCCGCCATCGCCTTTCTGGGAGGAGACAAACTGGACTTCAAGCCGGTCGAACTCCCTCCCAGAGCCTGGTATCCCGGCTTGAAACCTTTCGTGATTCAGGAAGAAACGCAAAAACGTGAAGCCGCTTATCAGGCGGCACTCAAAAATCGGAAACAGCAGAAATCACAACTGGAACAGGAACTGAAACAACACGAATCCGCGCTGGCAGATGTTCTGGCTGCCAGGCCCGTGAATCGTGAAACCGTTGAAAGCGCGACTGCGCGACAACCTTCTTCGAGGAGCAATCAGCAGACCCTGCTGCTCAATGCGGAACAGGGACGCCGCGCACTCTCCTATGAAATCACGGACTGGAAAGCCTTTGATTCCGAAATACAGATCCAGCTTCAACTGAAGATTCTAAAAGATGCTCACGTTAATTTTCAATTATCCAACGATCTAACCGGCGGTAGAACCAATCTGTATTTCGCCTTTGAAGCAGGAAAAATCATCGCTTATGTTCCGGGTACTACGAATGCAACGACCGTTGGAACCTATCAGCATGAATCCGGTCAGCTTGAATTTAATATTACTCTTCAGCTTAAACCGGATCAGGACATTGCCCTGTTGACGATCTATGAAACAGATTCAACCAGCCCAATCCTCACTCAGACGCCGATTGCATTGAATGGCTGGAACCCGGCACTTCAGGCTAATCGAGGACTTTTCCTCGATGCACACCAGGGAACCATTGCGGAATTTGATCAAATCAGCTTTAAGAACCAGAGTGGACAGGAACTGCTACACTGCGATTTCGAATTTCCAGTATATCAATCAGGAGAAGATCTCCCCGGAATCGCACACTGGCAGCTCACCCGTTTCAGTACGGGAACCGCTTCGTCACAAGTCATTCTGAAAAGCCCGCTGACAGAAGCGGAACAGAAATGGCAACAGCAGGTTAAAGCCGGCCAACAGCAACGTAATCTGGCGCAAGCGAAACTGGAGGACCTCCAGTTAAAACAGCAGGCTGCTCAAGCAGAGCTCACCGCATATACATCACGCGTGCGCGCCGCGACGGCACGTTACATCGAGAAGTCCGGCAATGCAGAATCCCTCGAACAGGCAGCCTGCCAGGCGGAATGGCAGGCCACGCTGATCCAGGCGCAGTCGAATCACAAATCAGTCAAACTCGCTTTGTTGCAGGCAAAAATGCTCCCCGAATCAGACCAGGAACGAGCGAAGAAAATAACGGCTGCTCAGACCCAGGTCACTCAAAGTCGGACGCAGCTGA
>NZ_CAXAVM010000248.1:0-9338 GCF_963972345.1 uncultured Gimesia sp.
ATTTTCGCCAGGCGGGCGGACACATGGGACCGCCCCTACCGCAAGCGGGTTGGAAACTCGTCCCGCGTTCGAACCTTTTCACTGACAGTTTTCTGTTGTCTCCGACAATCCCGAATTACATTCGGGACCACCCCAGGTTTTACATCTTACCGATCAGAGAATTTCGTGTCATTTCGTGATTTCATGGTAGCAAAAAATCAAATCACTATCAGCGCTGCCACATTCAGAAAATGCTGTAGATCACAATCTGAATCGCCAGTGCCAGGCAGGCCCAGATTTTCAGGTTTTGATACCAGTGCGTCGCGTTCTCTGCCGTCGTGGTTTCCCGGGGGAGTCGCAGGACCCAGATGAAAACCGCGACCAGGGTGCCGACAAACAACAGCCGCACCGCCGACATCGGAATCTGTATCACCAGGTCGCGAACGAAATTTCCAATATGATGCAGGGGCGTCATGCGGTTTCCTTTCGCGGTTTGAGGCTGAAGACCAGCCCTTCAATCTTTTCGTCCGGCTCGCGCTTCGTCAGCAGACTGATGATCACAATCAGCGAAAACGAAACCACGAACGCCCAGATCGAAAAATACAGGAACGGTTCAGAAATCTGAAACAGCGGCTCCATACCCAGTGCCGTGTAGACCGATTCCTGGTTCAACGTGAATAGCGTGATCGAAAAGCAGACGCCCACAATGAACCCGATGAACGCGGCCACGCCGGTCGCCCGCTTCCACAAGAGACCCGTGAGCAGGATCGCAAACGCGGGTCCCTGGAAAAACGCCATCAGTGTCTGGAAGATCGTATAGATGCCTTCGCTGCGGGTCATCAGGAAGAAGGAAAAACCGATGGCCCAGAGCACCAGCAGGAACGTCACCATACGGCCGATTTTCAACAGCGATTCATCACTGGCGTCTCGGCGATAAAAACGTTTGTAGAAATCGTTGGTTACAATTGTGGACGCGGAGTTGAGATACGAGTCAATGCTCGACATCAGCGCCGCCAGGAAAGCCGCCAGAAACAGCCCCTTTAAACCAGTGGGCAGCAGATGCGAAATCAGTTCGGGAAACGCCTGGTCTCCGTCCGTCAGTTCGGGAAATTTCACAAAGGCGATCAAGCCGGGCACCGCGACAACCACCGGCACCAGGTTTTTGAGCAGCGCCCCCCACACATAGGCTGCTTTCGCGTCGAATTCACTCTTCGCTCCCAGCGAACGTTGCACAATCGCCTGGTTACCAATCCAGTAGGCGGGGCTCAGAATCAACGCCAGACCGAAAAAAATGCCCGTCCACGGAAACGGCGTGTCGGCGTCAGCGGGCAGAATAAGCGATGTGTGCGAGACGTCGCCGGTTGCCGCTGGTTCCGCTTCCGCCTGTTGTTCTGCGACGATGGCGGCCTGCTTCGCATTCTGGATCTGTTCCTGTTTTTTGATCTCCGCCTGAAAATTCTCAATGCCGCCCAGGTCGATAATTCCCAGCACGAGCACCAGCAGGCAGCCTCCGATCATGATCACACATTGAATCATGTCGGTATACACGACGGCCGCCAGTCCGCCGGAAATGGTGTAGATGCCGACCAGGAACGCCGTCAGATAAATGCAGGCGTTGACGGTCATCCCCAGATGCACGTGCATCATTTTCGCGGAAGCCAGCAGCATGATGCCCAGGTTGCACGCCATGAAGATGATCCAGCAGATCGCCAGTGCCGAGCGGACCGCGACGTTGAATCGGCGTTCCATGTATTCGGGAATCGTGGTGACGCCACTCCGCCAGAAAAAGGGAATGAACACAAATGCGGCGATGATCATCGCAGGCACGCAGCCGATCCATTCGAAATTCGCGACCGCCAGGCCATGCTGATGCGCGGCTCCTCCCGTGCCCACAATGTCAACGGCACCAATGTCGGTCGCCACCAGCGACATGCCAATTGCCCACCACGGCAGCTTGCGACCGGCCAGGAAGTAATCGGAACCGGTCTTGATTTTGGAACCGATATACAGACCCAGGCCCAGTGTTCCGATCAGATATGCGGCGATCACGGCAAAATCGAGGAACGACAGTGACTGCATGAGGAATGAACCCTGAATGAGATTCGAAATCAGATGGAGTGAGCGACCCGTTGAATTGTTTCCTACGATACAGCGAACCGGTTAAAAAATCGACCGTATTCGCAGGAAAACAGCAGAGACCGCACCAGCGGCGTTCATTTGTTCTGTGTCGCGAGCACTGCTTTGATCTGAGGCAGCAGCAGATCCGCCACCATCCGCTGGCCTTTGGTATTCGGATGCATGCCATCCAGCAGCAGATCGTCGGCGGCCTGGTTCGGCTGTTTGTCATAGTTTTCAAAGGCCGCGTAGACATCGACGAGCGGCACATGTTCCTCTTTCGCAATCTTCCGCACCGCAGCCGCATACGATTTCAGCAGTACATTAAAACCCTGTGGATCTTCCGGATCATACGGCGGTTTGCCATACAGTTTTTTCAGGCGGGGAATCCACCGCAGCGAGTTCGGCGTCATCAGGATCACGGCGACCTGTTTTTCTTTGAGCTGTCTGATCATTTTGCGCAGGTTGGCGTCATACTGTTCCACTGAAACACGCGATTTGGTCGCAGGTGGATCGCGCCACACATCGACGGCGGAATCGTTGATGCCATACTGAATCACCACCAGATCGGGATTATGCTGCAGCACATCTTTCTCAAACCGGGCGACCGCCTGCTGGGTGGTGTGTCCCCCGATACCGGAATTCACGACCTTGACAGGGATGCCCGCCGCGGGAAGCTCCTGTGCCAGAAGCATCGAATACACGACCAGCGGCCCCCGCGTCGCCGTCGTCGAATCACCAAAGGTGACGATGGTGACCTGGTCCGCTTTCGCTGGTTCTTTATCCGCCGCCTGCAGAGTCAAACACAACAGACAACCCGCCAGCAGCGAGAAACAGCATAGGAAAGACGCAGCACGATGGATCATGGAAACCAGCCTGTCTATGAAGAAAACAAAAGAGTCGCCAGGTAGCGTTTATTTAATCGTTTCGAATGTGATTCTCAGGACAGTAACCTTACTCAGGTCGGTATTAACCGCGGTTAACGCCGTGCGGCTGATTTTAATTTTATACAATTTCCCAGTCGGAGTGACCCATTAGCCGCAGGGCGTTAGCCCCGGTTCTTCCACATTTGTAACAACATATCGAATTCAGAAATATGATCCAGGTATTCTCAGTGAATCTCTTCAGACTAAACCAGCCGCCCCGCGGTTTCAATTGTTTTCAACAGAAATGCGAGTCAGCGGGAATCGGTCTCTTAAAAGATATGCCCCAGCCCGCGATCACGGCGGCAGCTGGAGAGCTGCGCCAGGTGAAAGGCAAAGTGATTCGTCAACAGCAGCGAGATCGCGTGGCTCACCGTCTGAATCGGAGAACCGTCAAACAGCTCAATCCCATGCGGCCCCGCGACCTCTTCCGGCTTCGCGTTTGCCGCCATTGATTGAAATGTTGTGTAAGCCTGGTTGAGCGACGTAATCAGCGTCTCACGCGTCAGGGAGTCATCGGGTTGCACTTCATCAATCGACCCGGGACCAAACAGCGGCACCCACCGCGGATGTGCCAGACTGCCTCCCAGAAACGTCTGCCCCATCTCACCGACAATCGCCAGGTGACCAAGAATCCAGACCGGCGGATGCCCGTGCCCGGCACCCCGTGTATAAAGAGACTCCTCAGGCAGATCCGCCACGATGGTTGCGAACTGTTTCAGCTGCAACTGATTAATGACAATTTCGTTTTCGAACATGTTGTGTCTTCCCGATTCATTTTACTCGACAACAGAACGTTCAGAAAGAATAAGGTAGTAGGAGTAACATGGACAGTCAACAAGGGATTCAGAGATGGTTGCCGAGTTTGAATCACACGGGCACAAACAGCTCTACTGGGCAACGCAGTCGCATTAAGAGTACGCGCATTAAAAAAGGGCTGGAAGCCCAAGCTCCCAGCCCTTAAAGTACGTAGTACTCCTGTTTGTGTAACACTTACAATTGGGTTACAAGATCCGCAACTGACTACTCAGACGCGAGCGTCTGTCTTGGGTTCATCAGCAGTGACTTGCTCCCAGTTTTAATTGTTATACACGCTTAGTTCGGCAGCCTGTGTGAAGAATCTTGAATGCTCATCACAAAAATTTCCGCAGAAATCGTGTGCCGAAAAATCAGCCGTCAGGATTTTACTGAATGGTAAAACTGTTGTGATCTGCTTCCGCTCGCTTGCAGAATTTCCGATGCGTATCGGCTGCGAATTCGGAATGTTTTTTACAGTTCGGGAATCGGTTCGTCGGCTTTGATATCGACCTCTTCCCAGTTTGCCTGACCGTTTTCATAACGCAGAATTCGGTGCTTGCTGCCCGGTGCGGGCTTCTCATTCACGGTGGGCAGCCACGCGCGATGCTCTTCAATCAGCTTCGCATAATTGGGATCACCGCTCAGGTTGTTCCATTCTGCCGGATCCTGTTTCATGTCATAAAACTCTTCCGATCCGTCCGCGTAATGAATGTACCGATAGTTCTCCGTCCGCACCGAAGTGTTGTTGCGGTTGTGAGAAGTAATCGCGGGCCACTTGCGGGGCGTGTTCGCATCTTTCAATTGAGGCACCAGGGAGTGCCCTTCCAGATCCATGCGGGGTGGCAGGTTGCATAACTCGATCAACGTGGGATAAATGTCCAGCAGCTCGGCCGGTTTCTCGCAGACCGCGTTTTCCGTAATCCCCGGGCCGGCGAATATCAGAGGCACGCGCGTCGAACGTTCCCACAATGTGTTTTTTCCCGTGATCAGTTTTTCGCCCAGATGCCAGCCATGATCCGACCAGATCACTATGATCGTGTTCTCTGCCAGATTGTTTTTCTCCAGCGCCTCGGTCACACGTCCCACCTGGCTGTCGACGAAACTCGTGCACGCCAGGTACGAGCGCACCAGGTTCTTCCACTGATTTGCTTCCTGCAGAAACTTGAAGCGGGGCTCGGGCAGTTTCCAGTGCAGGTACCAGGAAAAGCGGGGCGTGTCGTCCCGGTCGGTCGCCAGGAACGGCGGGAGCTGCAGTGTCTCTTCGGGATACAGGTCGAACCACTGCTGCGTGGCGTAACAGGGAACGTGAGGCAGAAAAAACCCGACCGACAGGAAAAACGGTTCGGTCGGGTTTTTATTCAACTGATCGACGGCCCAGCTTGCGACCTGCCAGTCCCCTTTGTCTTCGTCTTTATGAGGAAACGTACCCCAGTCGACCAGTGGATGCGGGTTGGGTGTCTCAACCAGTTTTTTCGGAGGCTTCACACCCACGCCCGCGGGAGGCCCGATGACCGAGAATTCCTGGTCGGTTTTTTTGCGACCATATCCGCCATGATAAATTTTGCCGGTCGTATAGGTTTTATAACCATTCTGTTCCAGGTACTGCGGCAGCGAGACCCGGTCTTTGAATTTTTCAATCGTGCGGAACCAGGGAGCCAGACCATACACGCCCGTCGTCGAAGGTCGCAGTCCCGTCATCAGGCTGGTTCGCGACGGATTACAGAGCGGCGACTGACAATGGGCATTCGCGAACAGCGTTCCTCTGGCTGCCACCTTGTCGATGTGCGGGGTTTTAATCTGCGGATGCCCTTTCAGACAGCCGATCCAGTCGTTCTGATCGTCAATGGCAATGAACAGAATGTTCGGCTTTTGAGCCGCCTGCAACGGGCTGTAAAACGAGCAGAAGAATATGAGCATCATCAGCAAGCGCATCCGAAGTTCCTTTCGATGAATCCTGAAAGCAAGAAGAAATAATGCAATGAGTTATCATAGCGACCGGGGAGAGCGAAAGAAAATGCCTGTATCGATTTGCAGAGTGAGAATTGTCTCATTCCCGGATTCGAGCTGGAAAACATAAACATTAGTTGATATATTGGACGATGTTCAGAACAGGCGATTTTCTCAGGCTCAGGAAAAATCATGCTTTCTTTCTGCAATCATCACGGCAAACAGGGTCGGCGCGAATTTCTGCGTGTGGGCGGTCTGGCGCTGGGTGGAATGACTCTGCCCGGCTTACTGTCGCTGCAGGCACAAGCCGCGGGTTCGGGCACGCTGCTGAAAAACAAATCAGTCATCTTTCTCTTCATGCATGGCGGACCGAGCCAGATTGAAACGTTTGACCCCAAAATGAATGCGCCTTCGGGCATCCACAGTGTGACCGGGGAAGTGGCGACGAAGATTCCCGGCGTGACGTTCGGGGGGACGTTTCCCAAACTGGCTCAACTGGCCGACCAGATGTCGGTCGTGCGTTCCTATCGAACCGGGGACAGCCGCCACGATATCAAGCCGATCGTGCACAAGGATACGCTCAACGCGAATCTGGGGTCCCTCTATTCGCGGGTGGTGGGTGCCAATCATCCCGTCAATGGCATGCCCACCAACGCGGTGCTGTTCCCGCAAGCCATCGATGACAAGATGCTGCCCGCCGTCACGCAGTTCGGCAAATTTGATTCACATGGCCTGATGGGCTCCGCGTATGCCCCATTCGTACCTGGTGCCGGCGGCGACATGCAGTCGAACATGTCTCTTTCGATTTCTCCGAACCGGCTCGACGACCGTCGGCTGTTACTGGCGAAGCTGGATCGCGCCCGCTGGGCAGCGGAGAAAAGCGAAACGTTTGCCGCCAGTTCGCAGTTGCAGCAACAGGCGTTCGACGTGATCCTGGGCGGCGTCTCCAAAGCCTTTGATTTATCAGACGAAGATCCCCGGGTAGTCGCGCGCTACGATACCGCGCCGCTGGTCAAGCCGGCATCCATCAGCACGCGCTGGAAAAATTACAAACGTTATATCGATAACGCACAGTCGCTGGGTAAGCTGCTGTTGATGGCCCGTCGACTCTGTGAAGCCGGCTGCGGTTTCGTGACGATCACCACCAACTTTGTCTGGGACATGCACGCGGACAATAATAACGCCGGCGTTGCAGAAGGCATGGACTACATGGGGGTGCCCTTCGATCATGCCGTGTCTGCTTTTATCGAAGATGTTCGGGCACGCGGCCTCAGCGATGATATTCTGCTGGTCTGCTCAGGCGAGATGGGACGCACGCCCAAACTCAACAGTCGCGGCGGTCGAGATCACTGGGGCAATCTTGCACCGCTGATGTTGTCTGGCGGCGGTCTCAACAGGGGACAGGTCATCGGTCAGTCCACAAAACACGCCAGCGAACCTCAGACTGAACCCATCGAACGCAAAGACCTGGTTACAAGTATCATGCACACGCTGTTTGACCTGGGCGAACTCCGCATCACCCGCGGCGTTCCCAACGAGGTGGTTCAGGTCGCTACCGCAGGCAGACGGATACCCGGCCTGTTTTGACAGGCACATCAGGCCGGGAAATCTATGTCTGAAAAGAGCGGCACCACAATCGCTGCTTACGGGACTTCTGCCACCTGCACGTCATCGAACAGTGCCGTGCCGCCGGCATTGCCTTCCGAAGGAATACCAATCCGCAGCCGCAGGGTAGCGGTTCCTTCAGGAACTTTGATCTCGGTTTGAATCGTTTCCCATTCCGCCAGATCCTGTTTCAGTTTCCGCTGCTCTGAACGGGCAAATCCCAGCGACTTATTTGCTGAATCGTTCAGGCACTGTACCACCACCATCGGTAGTGACTGGAGACTTCTGGTCTGGACCCGGGCTGAAATGCGGTAAGTCTTTCCCGCCTGGAATCCCTGCAGATCCTGGTGGGCATTGTAGGAGACCTGCTGCTGTGGATGGTCTGCAGAGACCTTGATCGCCAGTACGCGCGAGCCATTCACTTGCGGCTCCAACTGGGACTGATAACTGATCAGACGGGACTGACCGGGCAGCGAGGTAAAATACCAGTCACTGGGTGTCGCGGAACGCGGATCAACGGCTTCAAAGTCCGCATTCACAACTTGAGGGGCCTGGACCGTAGCAGCACTTAAAACGAGAGCGAGTAAAACCACCATTCTTCAATCCTCCTTGAATTAAGAAAATGTTTCAGAACGAGGTTTCCATTTTGCAATAACCGTGCCACGGCTCAGAGATGTGAAACTGCGAAGTCTGTCTAAACCAGGGGTCACAAATCACCCCTTTCCCAGATCTGCTTTGTAAACTCAGCCTGTAAAACTTACAGCCCGACCGGCGTTAGCAGCCGTTTATGCAAAACGATTACCACCACGAAAAACACGAAACCACACGAAAGAAAAAGAAGGGTGAGCCCGAATAGAATTCGGGCCGAGCGCAGCGAGCAGGAGGTTACAGTTCCAGTGATCAAATCAGCCACCGGAAACCAACCCCGTAGGGGCGAACCCATGTGTTCGCCCGCGGTCTCGACGTACTTTGCCTTGTCGCGCTGCGAATGGTTTTACTGGTCCCGTTCCGAGCGCGGAACCAGTTCGATCTTCCCCAGGCGGGCGGACACATGGGACCGTCCCTACCGCAAGCGGGTTAGAAGTTCATCAATCGTTCAAACACTTTCACCCACAACCTCCTGTTGTCTTCGACAACCTCGGATTACATCCGAGGCCACCCACGGTTTTACTTCACGACAAATAGAATGGGCTGATTAACAACCGGCATTAATGCCCTTTGGTTAATAGAGAATGCCTCGCGTCCGGTCGTCGAAACGCGGAGCCGGCCTGCTCCCGCTGGAGATTGAATGTCCTCGGTAGCAGACACATGCATCACTATTGCGCAGACTCGCTGGGCTCATCCTGTTCAATCACCTGGCGTGCTTTGACGGCCAGCTGATGACGGCTGAATGGTTTTCGCAGAAAGGGGATCCCGTCTTTAACGACGCCATGATCGGCGATGATATTCACGGTATATCCCGAAATATACAGAACCTTCAGTTCGGGTCTGATGATTTTCAATGTGTGGTATAAATCTCTTCCGTTCATTTCCGGCATCACCACATCTGAGATCAACAGATCAATCGTTCCCTGATAATTCTGTGCCGCCTGAATCGCTTCGCGGGGGGTGGTTGACGTGATGACCTGGTAACCCAGCGACGCCAATATATCTCGGGTGGTGTGCGCCAGCATTGCTTCATCGTCAATCAGCAGAATGACTTCGTTTTTGCCCGGCGGGGTTTGGACGGACTCTTTCACAACGGTTGTTTTCTCGCCGGTGGCCTGCCGAGGCAGTGAGATTTCAAATCGCGAGCCACTTCCGACTTCACTGCTGACATGAATCAGGCCTTTGTTCTGCTTGACAATCCCATAAATGGTAGCCAGTCCCAGGCCGGTTCCTTTACCCGCTCTTTTCGTTGTGAAAAAGGGCTCGAAAATGCTCTGTAGAAAAGCTCCCTTTGATTGCTATTTTCGAAATTAATAAGTCATG